>JASBUY010000203.1 GCA_030147645.1 Aquabacter sp.
TGGAGGCGTAGCCGGTGATGGAGCAATAGATGAGGCGCGGATTGTCCCGCTTCAGATCCTCATAGCCGAGACCCAGCTTCTCGGCGCCGCCGGTCTTGAAATTGTGGACCACCACATCGCTGGCGCGGACCATCTCGCGCACTTGCGCGAGGCCCTCAGGCGTCGAGAGGTCGATGCCGATGGAGGATTTGTTGCGATTCACGCTGTCGAAATAGGAGGTGTTGCTCTCCCCGGTGCGCAGGCCCCAGTCGCGGGTATCGTCGCCGCGCACAGGATGCTCCACCTTTGTCACGTCAGCGCCAAGATCGCCCAGCACCTGGGCGCACCAGGGTCCGGCGAGGATGCGCGAGAGGTCGAGCACCCGCACGCCTGCGAGGGGAAGGTCGTCTGCACTGATGTCGGTCATGAGTTCCGCATCTCCCGCCGTCACGCACCCATCACGCCGTCGAGACGACGCACCAGCTCTATGAGGCGCGGGCGCACCTCGTCGAGCAGGAATTTGGGGCTGGTGATGACGCTGGGCGCGCCGCAATTGATCACCATGGGGTCAAGCCCGCCGCCGGGCCGGAACCCCACCGCGATGGCGCTCACGCTTTCCTGCCACTCCCCGAAGGAACAGCAGCAGCCGAGCGTGGCGTGGTCCTCCAGTCCCTTCTCGATGCCCTCGCGCAGTTTCGGCCAGGCGAGCGGGTCCAGGAGGCGCAATTCGTCCAGAAGTGCCGCGCGCTCGGAGGGCGAGAGGGTGGCGATATAGGCGCGCCCCATGGAACTGCGTGTCATGGACATGCGCGACCCGACATCGATATTGAGCGCGATGGCCGCCGGGCCGCGCAGGCATTCCGCATAGCGCATGGAGAGACGATCGCGCACGCCGAGGCCCACCGTCGCGTCGGAGAAGACCGCCAGTTCACGCATGGCGGGGCGCGCGATCTGCCGCACGGAGAGGCCGCCGAGCGCGATGGAGGAGAGCGCCATGAGCTGGGTGCCGAGGCGATACTTGCCCACCTCTTCCACGAAATGCAGATAGCCGAGCTTGGTGAGCGTATAGGTGAGGCGCGACACGGTGGAGCGGGGCAGATGGCAGCGTTCCGCGATCTCGTGATTGGCAAGGAAGGTCTCGCCCTTGCGGAAGGCGGCGAGCACGTCGAGGCCGCGCGCCAGCGCGGTGACGAAATGGCGGTCTTCCTTTCCGTCCCCTTCAAGCTCGGCAGGGTCGGGGCTGGTGGCGCGCATCTTGGGTCCGGGCCTCATCTGCGGAAGAAAGCGGCGAAGGCCGCCTGCGCTTCCGGTCCGCGCCGCAGAGCGTGGAAGTTTTCCGCCTCAAGCTCAAGGGCATGGGCGATCTGGTCGTGCAGATGCGCGCGCATGAGCCGCTTGGTGGTGGCGAGCGAGACCGGCGGAAGCTGTGCTAGCGCGCGGGCCTTTTCGAGCGCGAGCGCCAACGCGCCGCCCTCCGGGGCCACGGCATTGATGAGACCGGCATCGAGCGCGATCTGCGGCCCGAACGGCTCGCCCAGTAGGAGCAATTCCGCCGCCGCCTTGGTGCCGGCGATGCGCGGCAGAAGGAAGGAGGAGGCGCCCTCCGGGCACAGGCCGAGATTGACGAAGGGCAGGCGGAAACGCGCGCCCGCGCCAGCATAGGCAAGGTCGCAATGCAGCAGCATGGTAGTGCCGATGCCCACCGCGAATCCCTCGATGGCCGCGATGAGGGGCTTTTCGAAGCTGGAGAGGACCTTCAGAAAGGTGAGTCCGGCGCTGGGCTCGCCGGTCGGCGTTGTATCCTGGAAGTCGGCGAGATCATTGCCGGCGGTAAAGCAATTGCCCGCGCCCGTCAGCACCACCACGCGGACGCTCTCATCCTGCGCGGCGTCCGTCAGCGCCTCGCCGAGCGCGCGATAGGTGGCGCGATCCAGAGCGTTGCGCTTGTCCGGGCGCGAAATGGTGAGGCTTCGAACGCCCGGCTCGGGCGTGTCGCGGATGACGCTCTCAGACATGTCGGTCCTGCCCCCTCCGCCATCAGGCGGCATCGCCCTCGCGGGCAAAATAGAGATCATGCAGCTTGTCGAGATTCACCTCGCCCGCCGCCTGCGAGAAGATCACCTTGCCCGAGCGCATCAGGTGCACCTCGTCGGCCACCGACAGGGCGATGGACGTGTTCTGCTCGACGAGGACGATGGTGGTGCCCTCCGCCTTGAGGCGGCGGATGATCTCGAACACCTCCTTCACCATCACCGGCGCGAGGCCGAGCGAAGGTTCGTCGATGAGGAGGATGCGCGGCTCGGCCATCAGCCCGCGCCCCATGGCGACCATCTGCGCCTCGCCGCCGGACAGCGAGCCGGCCAGTTGGTGGCGGCGTTCCTTGAGGCGCGGAAATAGGGTGTACATGCGCTCCAGATTGGAGGCGAGGCGGGCGCGGCAGCGCTTGGGATAGGCGCCGAGGCAGAGATTCTCCTCCACGCTCATGTCCCGGAAGACGAGGCGCCCCTCCGGCACCATGACAAGGCCGTCGCCCGCAAGGTCCCAGGTCTTGCCTTCGATGGGCAGGCCGGCGAGCAGGATCTCGCCCTCATGGGGCACGAGGCCGGTGAGCGCGCGCAGCAGGGTGGTCTTGCCGGCGCCGTTTGGGCCGACAATGGCGGTGAGTGCGCCTTCGCGGAACTTCACCGAGACATCCCACAGCACGGTGATGGCGCCGTAGCCGGCGCGCAGGTGGCGGGTCTCAAGCATCGGCGGCCCCCGTATAGCTCTTCATCACCTGCGGATCGCGGAACACCGCCTCGGGCGTGCCGTCGGCGATGAGTTGGCCGAAATTCAGCACCACGGCGCGGCTGCACAGATTGGAGATGGTCTCGATGTCGTGCTCGACGATGACGATGGTGAGGCCGAACAATTTATGAAGCTCGCGCAGCTTCAGCATGAAGGCGCGCTTCGCCTGGCTTTCCAGACCCGCGAGCACTTCGTCCAGAAGCAGCAGCTTCGGCTCGGTCGCGAGCGCCTTGGCGATTTCCAGTCGCTTCAATTCCTGAAGCGCGAGGGCGCTTGCGGCGTCCGCGTCCGCCTTGCCGGACAATTCCATCACGTCGAGGATTTCGGCGATGCGCGCGGGGTCGCTGCGCCCCGCGCCGAACACCTGCGCGACGGTCAGATTCTCGCGCACGGTGAGATGATGCATGGGCTGGGGGATCTGGAAAGTCCGCCCGATGCCCGCCCGCGCCCGCTTGTGCAGCGGAAGCGCGGTGATCTCGCGCTCCTCGAAGGATATGCGCCCGCGCGCCCGAACCAAGCCGGAGATGCAGTTGAACAAGGTGGTCTTGCCCGCCCCGTTGGGGCCGACAAGGCCGAGGATCTCGCCCTTCTGGATCGAGAAGCTGATGCCCGACAGGGCGATGAGCCCGCCGAAGCGGACCGAGACGTCCTCAAGCCGCAGCATGGCGCCCTCCCGAGCGACGGAAGAGACGGCCCACCAGTTCCGACATGCCGTTGGGTGCCACCAGCACCATGGCGGCGAGCAGGATGCCGAGGAGGATCTGGTGCCCGACCGGGATCAGGCTTTTGGCCACCAACTGGTCGAACAGATAGATCACGATGGCGCCGAACACCGGGCCGAGCACGGTGCGGTAGCCGCCGAAGACGGCGGCGATGATGGGCATGACGCTCCAGATGCCGGAAAAGGCATAGTCCGGCTCCAGAAAGCCGATGATGTGCGCGTTGAGCGCGCCGAACACGCCGGCGATGAAGGCAGAGAGCAGCAGCATCCAGGTCTTCAGGACGAAGCTGTTGACGCCGACGACGCGGGTCGCGTCCTCGCTCTCCGCGATGGCGCGCAGCGCGGTGCCCACATGGCTGCGCCGGATCAGCACATAGACCACCGCCACCAGGGCGACCACCAGCAGGACCAGCCCATAGGCGCCCGCGCGGTCCGCGAGATTGAGGCCGAACACATTGGGCAGGCCCGGATAGCGCTGGAGCCCCGCCGCGCCGCCAGTGAGCCAGGTGGCCTCGGTGGCGAGGATGCGGAAGATCTGGGAATAAGCGAGGATGGCGAGGGCGAAATACGGCCCCGAGAGGCGCAGCGCCGGCAGCATGGCCAGCGCGCTCGCCGCCGCGATCAGCCCGGCAAGCGGGATCGCCGCCAATACCGGCACGCCGAGCTTGGCCGCGAACAGGGCCGAGGCATAGGAGCCGACCCCGAAAAAGGCCGCATGGCCGAATGAGACCATGCCGCCGAGATTACCCAGCAGCGCCCAGGAGAGCGCAAGGCCGGACAGAATCAGCGCCGAGATCAGCAGGCCGAGGAAGTAGTTTCCGGCGCCCATGAAGAGCGGGACGAGGCCGAGCACCACCAGCCCCGCAATGAGGCCGAGGGTGCGCAGCGGGGAAGAGGAAGCGGAGGGCGCGGACATCAAGATCTCCTCACCCGCGCCGGGCGCGCGCACCGAACAGGCCGTTCGGCAGGAAGAAGAGGACGAGCAGGAACAGCACCATGCCGGCGAGTTCCTGCAAGGCGGAGGAGGCGAGCGTCACGGTCAGCGCCTCGGTGACGCCGAGCAGGATCGCGCCGAGGAACACGCCAGGAATGGAGCCCACCCCCGCCAGCACGGTGACGATGAAGGCTTTCACGGTCAGAGCATGCCCGACCGCCGGCTGGATCACGCTCATGGTGTAGAGCGCGATGCCCGCGAAGCTCGCGAGCGCGCCTGCCACCAGGAAGGAGACGGTCTCGATGCGGCGCGGATTGATGCCCATGAGGGTCGCGGCATTGCGGTTGGAGGAGACGGCGCGCACGGCGCGGCCGTACCAGCTCTTCTTCAGCCACCACCACAGCATCGCCATCAGTAGAAGCGAGACGCAGAAAGCGATGATCTCGCCGTTCATGCCGTAGACCGGGCCAATGGAGAGCGCGTCCTGGAGGAAGGGCGAGGAGGTGCTCCGCACGTCGCTCGCGAACACCAGCAAGATGGCGTTGGTGAGGATGATGCCCACCGCGAAGGTGAGGATCAGCGAATTCAGCTCGCGATGCTCGCGGATTCGGTCGACGAGCTGGAACAGGACATAGGACAGGCCCACCACCACAACGAGGGCGAGCGGGATCGCGGCATAGGGGTCGAGCCCGGTGCGCGATTCCACCAGATAGGCCATGTAGGCTGCCAGCAGCACCAGTTCGCCATGGGCGAGGTTGATGATGCGCATGGCGCCGAAGGCGAGGGCAAGGCCCAGCGCCACCAGCGCATAGACGCTGCCCATGAGGACGCCCGAAAACAGGGCCTGGAGAATGAGATCGGTCATGTCACCTCGGGGGAAGCGTGCGCCGCAGGAGGAAAGCGGGCGCGGCCCTGAA
>JASBUY010000225.1 GCA_030147645.1 Aquabacter sp.
GTGCCGTCCAGCGCGATGAGGGTCTGGTCGATCTTCACCTGGTCCTCGGCGTCGAAGCCGCCGATGGCGTCGAAAATCTCGCCGTTGACCGCGTCCACGGCCTTCTCGACACCTTTGCCGAGATAGCGGCCCTTGTCGCCGTCGCGCAGTTCCACTGCCTCATGGGCGCCCGTTGAGGCGCCGGAAGGAACGGCGGCGCGGCCAAGCGAGCCGTCCTCCAGCAGCACGTCCACCTCAACCGTGGGATTGCCCCGGCTGTCGAGGATTTCGCGGCCGACAATATCGACGATGGCGGTCATGGAACGTGCCTTCCCTTTTCTCGCATGGCGCGGAGCGGCGCAGGCTTCCGCGTTCGGCGCCGCTTCTAGCGCGTCGGCGGCGGAAAGCGAAGGGGCAGGCATGCGCGCGCGCCGTTCCCCTGCGCCGGCATCGCAGCTATTTTCGCGGCCGACCATTGCGCCCGAAGGAGATCCCATGACCGAAAGCGAGCTTCAGCTCGGCCGCATGGCCGCACTGCCCGCCGACCCCACGTCCGCCGTGCTGGACAAAGTGCCGAACCCGCATCCCGACACCGATTATGTGGCACGCTTCACCTGCCCCGAATTCACCTCGCTGTGCCCCGTCACGGGCCAGCCGGATTTCGCCCATCTGGTGATCGACTATGTGCCGGACCAATTTCTGGTCGAATCCAAATCCCTGAAGCTCTATCTCGCCGCCTTCCGCAATCACGGCGCGTTCCACGAGGATTGCACCGTCGCCATCGGCAAGCGCCTCGCCGGGCTGCTTGCGCCGCGCTATTTGCGCATCGGCGGCTATTGGTATCCCAGGGGGGGCATCCCCATCGATGTTTTCTGGCAGACTGGCGCACCTCCCGCCGGCATCTGGCTGCCCGATCCGGGCGTCGCGCCCTATCGCGGACGGGGGTAGTCTGAAGGCAAGAAAAACGAAGACCGCGAGGGCGCAATGGCCAAGCTGATCGTCACCAACGGAGACTCGGCGGCGCAGAATATCCGCGACGCCGGGGTCAAGGGCCGCATCCTGGAATGGCGGGACATGCTCCATGAGGGGCCGGTGCCGGCCGCGCGCAGCCTCGATCTCGTCTCCGACGCGCGGGCGGACTATATCGCCGCGACCCTTGGCTTTGACCTTGGCGAGGTGCGCGCCGACTTCGCCCAGCGCGACGGCGTGCTCGCGGCCCATATCGCCTATAGCGAGGTGGAGCTGTGGTTCGAGCATGATCTGTTCGACCAGCTTCAGCTGATCCAGCTGCTCGCCTATTTCGCCGACGAGCCGGAACGGCTCGGCCTGCGTCTGATGCAGGCGGACACCTATCTCGGTGCGCTCGCCCCGGCCGAGATCGGGCGGTTCGACGGCACCGCCGCGGCCGTAACCGCCGTGCAACTGGAAGCCGGGCGCGCCGCCTGGGAGGCCTTCACCGCGCCGACGCCCGAGCAGATGGACCGCCTGTGCGCCGCCGCGCTGCCGGAACTGCCCTATCTCGGCGCCGCGCTGCGCCGGCTCTTGTGTGAGCTACCCGCGCCCGGCAGCGGCCTCTCGCTGATCGAGGAGCGCACCTTGCGCCTGCTGGAAGGTGCCCCGCGCAGCGTCGCCCATCTGTTCGGCCTCATCAGCGAGATGGAGGAAGCGCGCTTCATGGGCGATCTCAGCTTCTTCCAGCGCCTGGATACGCTTGCCGCCGGCCCCGAGCCGCTCATCACCGGGCTCCCCTTCGGTGTCGCCGAGGTGCGCCCCTTCACGCCCGGCCAGACGCCGGGCGCGGAGGAAAAGACCTATCGCGACTATGCCCGCGCAGAAATCCGGATCACCCCGGCGGGCCGTGCAGCGCTGCAAGGCACGTTCGACCATGCGGCGCGCAACGGCATCGACCGCTGGATGGGCGGCACCCATCTGACCCCCAACGCGCTCTGGCGCTATGCGCGGGAAGAGGCGCGGCTCATCGCCCCGGCTTGAGCGTCACAGTTTCCGCCCCAAAAGCATGCGAGCCTCAATGAACCGGGAGCGCCGCCATGGCGTTGGTCACGCACGGGCGGCACGGAGGACGTGATGCGGTGGGAAGATTTTCGCTCCAGCGGCAATGTGGAGGATCGGCGCGGCCTGCCCGGCGGGGCGGGCGGCATTGGCATCGGCACGCTGGTCGTGGTGGGGCTGGTGAGCTGGGCTCTCGGCATTAATCCCCTCGTGGTGCTCTCCGGGCTCGACGCGATCCAAGGCGGCGGTCAGCAGCAGAGCGCGCAACCCCAGGGCAAGCCGGGCGCGCCCAGCGATCAGCTCGGCCGCTTCGCCGCCACCGTCCTTGCTCAGACCGAGGATGTGTGGACCGAATTGTTCCGCGCGCAGGGCCGCACCTATAAGGACCCGACCATGGTCCTGTTCTCCGGATCCACCCGCTCGGCCTGCGGCGGCGCGACCTCGGCGGTCGGGCCGTTCTATTGCCCGGTGGACCAGAAGGTCTATCTCGACCTCTCCTTCTTCCAGGAGATGAAGAACCGCTTCAACGCGCCCGGCGACTTCGCCAATGCCTATGTGATCGCCCATGAAGTCGGGCACCATGTGCAGAACATTACCGGCATCCTGCCGCGCGTGCAGGAGGCCCAGCGCAAGGCGGGGAGCAAAGCCGAAGCGAACGCGCTCTCGGTGCGCACAGAATTGATGGCCGACTGCCTCGCCGGCGTGTGGGCGCATCATGCCAATGCGCGCTTCCAGATCCTGGAGCCCGGCGACATCCAGGAGGCGCTGAACGCCGCCAGCGCCATCGGCGACGACAAGCTACAGAAGCAATCGCAGGGCGTGGTCGTACCCGACAGCTTCACCCACGGCTCCTCGCAACAGCGCGTGACCTGGTTCACGCGCGGGCTTAAGACGGGCTCCATGCAGCAATGCAACACTTTGCAAGGAGCCATCTGATGGCCGGGATCGACGAGACGCGCCCCTTCGTGCCGCTGCGGATCGCGGTGCTCACCGTCTCCGACAGCCGCGACCTCGCCACCGACAAATCCGGCGCGACCTTGGTGGAGCGGCTCGAGCAGGCCGGCCATGCGCTCGCGGCCCGCGACATCGTGCCGGACGATGTGGAGCAGATCCGCGCGGTGGTTAAGGGCTGGATCGCGGACCCGCAGGTGGATGTGGTGATCACCACCGGGGGCACCGGCTTCACAGGGCGCGACGTGACGCCCGAGGCGATCGAGCCGCTGTTCGAGAAACGCATGGAGGGCTTCTCCACCGTCTTCCACATGGTCTCCTTCGCCAAGATCGGCACCTCGACCCTCCAGAGCCGGGCCACGGCCGGCACGGCCAATGCGACCTACATCTTCTGTCTGCCGGGATCGCCCGGCGCGTGCCGCGACGGGTGGGACGAAATCCTCGTGAAGCAGTTGGACGTGCGCCACCGTCCCTGCAATTTCGTGGAAATCCTGCCCCGCCTCGACGAGCATCTGAAGCGCCCGAAAGCGCAGGGCGCGAGCGTCTGACGCCCGCGCAACCGTTGAGTCTCAGGCCGCGGTGTCGGCCTGCGGCTCGGGGGTCTGGAGGGCACCCTTCGGCATGAGCAGGCGCAGCGCCTGGGGTTGGATTTCATAGCGCAGCGGCAGGGCTTCGCGCGTCACTTCACCGTCCGTCGCCACCCACAGGCGATGGCGGTGCGGGGCATTGATGGTGATGGAGCGCCCCGAAAAGGTGTGGATGCCCGGATTGTCGCGCCAGGTCTGAATGAGCAGGTCCGCGCCCACCCGCACCCGGGCGAGCGTGCCGAGATCCTCTGCCACCAGCACTTCCATTTGTCCTCCGTCGAGCCGGGAGCGATGCCAGCCCGCGCCGTCGAAGGAATTGTTGGTGACGAGCGCCGCATACGCATCCAGCGAGACGCGCTGGCCGTCCACGTCGATATTGAGCCGCAGCCTGCCGGCGCGCACCAGCGCCTTGCCGAGCGCCAGGAGCCAGCCGATGGCCCGCCCGTGCTGCTGGCGCATGGCCTCGCGCGCCATGGCCATCTGGCTGAAGAAGCCGACCCCGGACACGCCGTGGAACGCCCGCCCGTTCAACTGGGCGAGATCAATGGGCATGGGCTCCGCCTCGCGCAGGGCGGCGAGCGCCCCCGGCAGGTCGCGCGGCAGGCCGATATCATAGGCGAGCAGGTTCATGGTGCCGAGCGGCAGGACACCAAGCGTCATTCCGGTGTTCGCGAGAACCGACGTGGCGAAGCTGACCGTCCCGTCGCCCGCGCCGACAATGAGCGTGTCATATCCGAGCGTCGGAGCGGCGGTGATGAGGCGCACCATGTCCGCGCCCTGGCAGAGCTTCACGTCCACATCGACGCCGGGCTCGGTAAGGGCGGCGTCCACGTCCTCACGCACCCGTTCGGCCCCAAGGTCGTTGATGGTGCCGGCTTGGGCATTGAGGATGACGAGCGTGCGGGCCATCAGGCGGCTCCAGGATGCAAGGCGAAGAAAGCCACGTTAATGTTCCCCCAGCAAGGGAGCATGAAAATGGCGGCGGAGGACAATGGGGTGGCGGAAAAGCCCGCGATCGTGCGGGTGCGCGCGGGTTTGCTGCTGCTTCTGGCTTTGATCCTGTTCTGTGTCTCGGCCGGACGCTTCGTCGCCACGCAATTCAGTCTGAACTGGGTGTGGGGATTGATCGTGGCCCTGGTGGTGGCAGGTCTCGTGGGCTTCGCGCTCAGCCGGCTCACCCGCAAAGTGTATTTCCTCATCTCGGCCCTGATCACCCTTCTCACCACCTATCTCGCCTACGACTTTCTGCGGGGCGCGATGGACTGGTCGACGACCATGTCCCTCCTGTGCGCCCTGGTGCCGTTCGCCGTACTGGCCGCCGCATTTTGGGACTTCCGCCAGTTGAAGCTGGAGGTCGCGCGCTGGCTGAACAGCCCTTAAAGCTGCGAGCGCGTGGGGAAGGAACCGGCGGAAGGGGGCCGGGGTTCCCGCTCCGACAAACGGAGCCTCGGCCATGCTGAAATTTGCGATCTTCTTTCTCGTCGTCTCCATGCTCGCGGGAGCGATGGGATTTATGAACATCTCCGCCGTGGCGCGGCGGATTTCCTTCGTGCTGTTCGGCATTTTCCTCGCGCTTGCCGGTCTCGTCCTGCTGTTCTTCATCCTCCTGGACAAGGCGACCAGCCAGGGCGCGCTGCTGATGCTTCCGGGGGTATTGGTCTAAGGTATGATCTCCTCCGGGAAACCCCTCTTGGCGGTTGAGCGGCGCGCATTCCCGCAATAGCCTGTTCTCCGCAAGCCGGGAAAACGGCTTCAGCGGGACCTTCGAGAGGAGAAAATCATGCGTCGCCTCGCCCTTGCGGCCGCGGCCGGTCTGATCGCCTTTGGCGCTCTGCCGGCCTCTGCCCAGCAAAAGGTGGTGAACGTCTATAACTGGT
>JASBUY010000229.1 GCA_030147645.1 Aquabacter sp.
CCGACACAAAGAAGATCACCGCAAACGCATCGCGCAGCGGCAAGGTCTCCTCGGCGGCGCGATGGGACAGCGGGCTCTCGCTCAGCACCATGCCGGCTAAGAAGGCCCCGAGCGCGAACGACACGCCGAAAAGAACCGACGAGCCGAAGGCGACGCCGAGCGCGATCGCGAGCACCGCGAGACGAAAGAGTTCGCGCGAGCCGGTATGCGCCACCCAATGCATGGCCCAGGGAATGACCTTGCGCCCGACCACAAGCATCAGCACGACGAAGGCGGCCACCTTGCCGAGCGTGATGGCGAGCGTGGTCCAGATGTCCGCCTCGCCGAAGAAGTGCGAGGCTGCGCCAGCGCCGGAGGCCGTCCCGCCCAGCGCCTCGGAGACGGCGGGCAGCAGCACCAGGGCGAGGACCATGGCGAGGTCCTCGACGATCAGCCAGCCGACAGCGATGCGCCCTTGCTCGCTTTCCACCAGGCGGCGTTCCTGCAAGGCGCGTAGGAGCACCACGGTCGAAGCGACCGACAAGGCGAGGCCGAAGACGATGCCCCCGCCGATGGGCCAGCCCATGGTCCAAGCCAGCCCCATGCCGAGCAAGGTGGCGACACCGATCTGGGCGATGGCCCCGGGGATGGCGATGGCGCGCACCGAGAGCAGGTCCGACAGGGAAAAATGCAGACCCACGCCGAACATCAGCAGGATGACGCCGATCTCCGCCAATTGCAGCGCAAGGTCCTGGTCGGCCACGAACCCCGGCGTGAACGGGCCGACGGCAACGCCCGCCAGCAGATAGCCAACCAAAGGCGAGATGCGCATGCGCTGGGCAGCGGCACCGAGAATGAAAGCGAGAACAAGAGCCCCGACGATCGTTGAGATAAGCGGCGTCTCGTGGGGCACGAAAATCCTCCAGCGTGTCTTGGCTCCGGGATGGCATGACGCGCCGCTGGCCGGGGCCAGTCTACCCTGAAGGCAAGCTGGCGCCCCGCGAGCGTGAGCGGCACGGCAGTCTATGCATGAGAAATGGGACCAAGACATGAAGCGCGCTGAAAAAAGTGCCGCCGATGCGGCACTTGGCGCTTCAGCCGCTCCTCAGAGCCAGGGGCGCTCCGCCTTCATCCCCGCCTCGAAGGTGGTGATGCTGCCCTCCTTCTCAAGGGTGAGGCCGATATCGTCCAGGCCTTCCATGAGGCAGCGTTTGCGGAACGGATCGATCTCGAACGAAATCGCGCCGCCGTCGGGGCCACGGATCTGCTGCGCGCCAAGATCGACGGTGAGCGTCGCGTTCGCGCCGCGATCGGCATCGTCGAACAGCTTGTCCAGCTCTTCCTGGGTCACGACGATGGGCAGGATGCCGTTCTTGAAGCAGTTATTATAGAAAATGTCGGCAAAGCCCGTGGAGATCACGCAGCGGATGCCAAAATCCAGCAGCGCCCAGGGCGCATGCTCGCGCGACGAGCCGCAGCCGAAATTGTCTCCGGCCACCAGGATCTTGGCCTGGCGATAGGCGGGCTGGTTGAGGATGAAGTCCGGGTTTTCCGTCCCATCCTCCTTGTAACGCATTTCCGAGAACAGGCCCTTGCCCAGGCCCGTGCGCTGGATCGTCTTCAGATACTGCTTGGGGATGATCATGTCGGTATCGACATTGACCAGCTTCATGGGCGCCGCGACGCCTTCCAGAACCGTGAACTTTTCCATCACTGCCATCCTCTCGGCGGCGGCCCGGCCGCGCGCCCGCTGTCGTTGACCTTAAATCTCGGCGGCGTCTTCGATCCGCTCCATGTCCGCGTCGGACAGACCGAAATGGTGACCGATCTCGTGCACCAGGACGTGGGTGACCACCGCGCCCAGGCTTTCCTCGTGCTCGGCCCAATAATCGAGAATGGGCCGACGATAGAGGAAGATCATGTTGGGCAGGCGCCCCGTCTCGCTGATCGCCGCATCCTGCGCGAGGCCCACCCCATGGAACAGGCCGAGCAGATCGAACGGCGTCTCCGCCTCCATCTCCTCCAGGACCTCGTCGGTCGGAAAATCCTCCACCCGGATGACGACGCCCGCCACCAGGCGGCGGAAGCTCTCCGGCAGACCGGCGAAGGCCCGGTCCGCGAGCGCCTCCATGTCGTCCAGCGACGGGGCGGCGCGCGTACTCCAGTCCAGGTGGGGGGCCATTCCACTCTCCTTGCAAAGGGGTACGTCCCGCTCCCGCAGTGCGGGATAAGACCCGGCGCCCCGTAAGGAACTTTTAACCCTAAGCAACGGTTGACACGGCAGAACGACACGGAGGCTGAACATGCTGCGCAAGCTGTCGGTCACGGTGGGTATCGTGACCATTCTCGGCGTTGCCGCTTATTTCGCGCCCCAGGAGACCGATCAGGTCGCCCGGGCCTCGCTCGCCCCGGTGCATATCGCCGCGCCGGTGTGAGGTTAAGGGCGGCGCCGCGCGCCGCCCTTCAACACGTCAGACCGCCCGCGGCCAGTGGCGCACGTCCACGAAGTGGCCGGCGATGGCGGCGGCGGCGGCCATCGCCGGGGACACCAGATGGGTGCGTCCCTTGAAGCCCTGGCGC
>JASBUY010000234.1 GCA_030147645.1 Aquabacter sp.
TCTGCCGGCGGAAATGCCGCGTATCCTCGCCGCAGGATCGGACGGCATCGCCACCGTGGTGCGCTACAGCTGACCTTGAGCGAAAACGGAGACAGGCCGATGTACGCGGTGGAAGTGCGGGACCACATCATGATCGCCCACAGCTTTCGGGGAGACCTGTTTGGTCCTGCGCAGGCTTTGCACGGGGCGACGTTCGTGGTCGATGCGGCGTTCATGAGCCCGCGCCTCACAGAGGACGGTGTCGTCGTGGATATCGGCAAGGCCCATGAGGTGCTCAAAGGCATTCTCTCGCCCCTCGCCTACCGCAATCTCGACGACCTGCCGGAATTTTCCGGCCGCAACACCACGACGGAAGTGCTGTGCAAGCACATTTTCGACGGCATCGCTCAGGCGGTGCGGGCGGGAACGTTCGGCGCCGCCGCGCCCAGCCGCCTGCGCATCACCTTGCATGAATCGCACGTGGCGCGCGCCTGGTTCGAGGACGATATCGCCCCATGACGCTTGTCCCTGCCGGCGCCCCGTCTGTTGCGGCGCTTCTGGCCGTGCCTGGCGCGCTCGATGCCGCGACCGGCGGCTATGCCTATGACCGCGCGCTGCTGGCGCATCTCCCGGCCCAGGGCGTCGCCCTTTCGCATCTGGCCCTCCCCGGCGGGTTTCCCATGGCCGGGCCGGACGTGATCGCGCAGTCCGTGTCGCGTCTGGTGGAAAGCGATCCGTCCGCGCTGCTGATTGTCGATGGTCTGGCGCTCGGAGCGCTGCCGGCCGAGCCGCTGCGCCCGCTCGCGCCGCGACTTGTGGGCCTCATTCATCATCCCCTCGCCTTGGAAGCGGGGCTTGATCTCAAGGCGCAGGCGCATTTGCGCGCGAGCGAGCGTGCAGTGCTGGCCTTGTGTCGTGCGGTCATTACCACCAGTGCGGAAACCGCCCGCATCCTGGCTGCTGACTACGAGGTTCCGCCCGCGCGCACCACGGTGGCAGAGCCGGGGCTCACCCCCGCGCCGCGCAGCCCCGCCTCCGGCGACCCGCCGCGCCTGCTGTGCGTTGGCACCGTCATTCCGCGCAAAGCCTATCCGACACTGATTGAGGCGCTGTCGGGCCTGCGCGACCTTCCCTGGACCCTCACCATCGTCGGCAGCCTCGACATGGATGTCGGCGAAGCCGCGCACCTGCGCTCCGTTCTTGCCGCGTCGGGCCTCGCGGAGCGTGTGCGGCTCGCCGGGGCGCTGGACCGGGACGCCTTGGACGCGGCGTATGCCGAGGCCGATCTCTTCGTGCATCCCTCGCTCTATGAAGGCTATGGGATGGTGCTCGCCGAGGCGTTGCAGCGGGGCCTGCCTTTGGTCTGCACCACGGGCGGCGCGGCGGCGCAGACCGTGCCCGACGGCGCCGGCGTGAAAGTGCCGCCGGGCGATGCGCCGGCACTCCGCACGGCCCTTGGCGGCTTGATTGCCGATCGCGCGGCGCGCCTCGACCTCGCGGCGCGCGCCTTCGCAGCCGGCGCAACCTTTCCCACCTGGGACGACACGGCGGCACGGGTCGCCGGCGTCCTCAGGGCGATTTCCCAGAAAGTGGCGGCATGACGGGATTTTCAGCCGACTGGCTCTCGCTCCGGGAGCATGCGGACGCGCGGGCGCGCAACGTCGAATTGGCGCAGGCGCTCGGCGCCCATCTTTCCGGCGTCCGCCGGGAGGGTGGCCCACTTCGGATCGTGGATCTCGGCTCCGGAACGGCCGCCAATCTGCGGGCGCTCGCGCCCCTCATCGATGGGGATCAGCATTGGCATCTCATTGATGACGCGCCGGACCTGCATGACGCCGCCCGGCGCACCTTGTCCGACTGGGCGGATGCCGCGTCGCCAACTCCCGATGGTGTTGTTCTGGTCAAGCAGGGGCGGACCCTCACCGTCACACTGGGACAGGCCGACCTGTCCCGCACGCTCGCGCCCCTCGACGCGGCGGCGCCGCACCTTGTCACGGCGTCCGCCTTCTTCGATCTGGTCTCGGCGCCCTTTGTGGAGTCTCTCGCGGACACCTGCACCCGCCTGCGCGCCACCTTCTTCACGGTGCTCACCTGCGACGGGCGGGACCGT
>JASBUY010000238.1 GCA_030147645.1 Aquabacter sp.
GCTCAGCGGCCCGGCGGGTGCGGAACAGGAGAGGGCCCAGCCGCCCGCGCTGGCTTCGACGGCATCGACGGTCCCCGCCGCCACCGCGCCAAAGGCAGTGGTCGAGCTGTTCACCAGCCAAGGCTGCGCCTCCTGTCCTCCGGCCGATGCGCTGATGGGGGAACTCGCCAAGGACCCGGAATTGATCGCCATCACCCTGGCGGTGGACTACTGGGACTATGTCGGCTGGAAGGACACGCTCGCCAAGCACGGCCATTCGTTGCGCCAGAAGGCCTATGCGGAGCAGCGCGGCGACCGCATGATCTATACGCCGCAAATGATCGTTGATGGTCAGTTGCCGGCAAAGGGAAGCGACAAGGCCGCCGTCCAACGCGCCGTCGCCCGCGCCAAGGACCCGCATTTCTCTTTGCACGTCCCGGTATCCCTGGCGCGTAAGGGTGATCGCCTGATCATCGACGTGGGCGGGCTGGAAAAGCCCGTTGCGGGGCTCAATGCCGATATCTGGGTCTGCCCGGTCATTGCGAGCCACGAAGTGGCGATCGGGCGCGGCGAAAATGCCGGTAAGACCGTGACCTATACCAATGTGGTGCGCGGCTGGATCCGGCTCGGCCCCTGGACCGGTCAGCCCGCGAGCTTCGCGCTGCCGCTCAATCTTGTGCGGCCGGAAAACGAGGACGGGGTGGTGGTCATGGTGCAGACCGGCACGCCCACGTCGCCGGGCCCGATCCTCGGCGCCGCGCGCCTCGCCTTGGATTGATCTTCTCTCAGACGGAGGGCGGAGCGCGACCCGCCCCGCCCATCCTCAAGGTCACAGGAAGCGCCGCGCCAGCGCTTCGGAACCGCGCGCGAGAATGCCCGTGTCGGACCCGACCGCGGTGAAGATGGTCCCCGCCGCCATATAGCGCTTCGCCAAGGTCTCATCCGGCGTGAGGATGCCCGCGCGGTTTCCGGCGGCCGTGATGCGGCGGATCGCCCCTTCGATCAATTCGACCACATGGGCCTCGCCCTGCCGGCCGAGATAACCGATGGACGAAGAAAGGTCGCCGGGGCCGATGAACACGCCGTCCACGCCCTCCACCGCGCTGATTTCCTCGATATTGTCCACCGCCTCCTGGGTCTCCACCTGGACCAGGACGCAGATTTCCTGCTCCGCCCGCTCGTAATAGTCCTTGATGCGGCCGAAGCGCGAGGCCCGCGAGGCAGAAGCGAAGCCGCGAATGCCCTTGGGCGGATAGCGTGTGGCCTCCACCGCCGCCTTCGCCTCCTGTGCGTTCTGCACCATGGGGATCAGGAAGGTCTGCACCCCGGCGTCCAGATAGCGCTTGATGGTGACCGGGTCGTTCCAGGGGATGCGCACGATGGGGTGGGTCTGCGGCTGCTCCATGCAGGCCTGAAGCTGGCTGTAGACAATGGGCAGCTCATTGGGCGCGTGCTCGGTGTCCAGCAGCAGCCACTGGAAGCCGGAGCCGGCGAGGATCTCGGCGGTGAAATTGCTCGGCACCGAGCACCACAGGCCGATCTGCTGGGTGCCGGCATAGATGCCGCGCTTGAATGTATTGACGGGAATCTCCACGGGATCCGCTCCGCTTGTCAGAAAATGGCCGGCTCACCGATGGGTGCGCCGAAGGTGGTTTCGAGGAAATCGAAGTCGCAACCCTCATGGGCTTGCTTGATGTGTCGCGAGAACATCCAGCCATATCCGCGCTCGAAGCGCGCCGGCGGCGGGGTCCATTCGGCACGGCGACGGGCGAGTTCCGCGTCGGGCACGTCGAGTGTGAGGATGCGGGCTTCGACGTCGATGCTGATCCTGTCACCGGTGCGCACCAGCGCCAGCGGGCCGCCTATGAAGGATTCGGGCGAGACATGGAGCACACAGGCCCCATAGGAGGTGCCGCTCATGCGCGCGTCGGAAATGCGCAGCATGTCGCGCACGCCCTGCTTCACTAGCTTCTTCGGCAGCGGCAGCATACCCCATTCGGGCATTCCGGGTCCGCCCAGCGGGCCGGCATTGCGCAGCACCAGCACCTGGTCCGCGTTCCAGTCGAAGGTCTCGTCGTCGGTCGCCGCCTTCATGGAGGCGTAGTCGTCGAACACCACGGCAGGGCCGGTGTGCCGCAGAAGCCGCTCCTCGCAGCAACCGGGTTTGATCACGCAACCCTCGGGAGCCAGGTTGCCCTTGAGCACCGCGAGCGCGCTCTGGCGCGTGGCGGGGTTGTCGGCGGTGCGGATCACGTCCTCATTATAGATGGTCGCGCCCGAAATGTTCTCGCCCAACGTCCGGCCCGAAACGGTCAGGGCGCCAAGGTCGAGATGGTCGGTGATCCGCGTCATGAGCGCGGGCAGCCCCCCGGCATAGAAGAAGTCTTCCATGAGGTAGGTGTCGCCCGTGGGGCGCACATTCGCGAGGGTGGGCACGGTGCGGCTCGCCGCCTCGAAATCATCCAGCGTCACAGTCGCCTGCGCGCGCCGCGACATGGCGAGCACGTGGATGATGGCGTTGGTGGAGCAGCCCATGGCCATGGCGACGGCGATGCCGTTCAGGAAGCTCTGCCGGGTGAGGAGCCGGGCGGGGGTCAGATCCTCCCACACCATGTCCACAATCCGCCGCCCCGCCGTGGCGCTCATGCGGATATGATTGGCGTCCGCCGCCGGGATGGAGGAGGCGCCCGGCATGGTGAAGCCGATGGCCTCCGCGATGGCGGTCATGGTCGAGGCCGTGCCCATGGTCATGCAATGGCCGTAGGAGCGGGCGATGCCGCCCTCGATATCCAGCCAGTCCTGGTCTGAAATATTGCCGGCGCGCCGCTCGTCCCAGTATTTCCAGGCGTCCGAGCCCGAGCCGAGGATCTTGCCCTTCCAATTGCCCCGCAGCATCGGCCCGGCGGGCACGAAGATGGCCGGCACGCCGGCGCTGATGGCGCCCATGATGAGGGCGGGCGTGGTCTTGTCGCAGCCGCCCATCAGCACCACGCCGTCCACCGGATGGGAGCGGATCAGCTCCTCCG
>JASBUY010000239.1 GCA_030147645.1 Aquabacter sp.
CTTCTCGGTGGGCGGACTGGCCATGCAGGTGACCGTGCTGTCCGCGGCGCTCCTCGCCTTCACCCGCTTCTTCTACGTGGTGAGCTACACCATGTGGCTGAAGCGCTCGACGCCGCAGAACATCGTCATTGGCGGCGCCGCTGGCGCATTCCCGCCCATGGTGGCCTGGGCCGCTGCCTCCGGCAGCGTGGGCATGGAAAGCCTCCTGCTGGTGGCCATCATCTTTTTCTGGACCCCGCCCCATTTCTGGGCGCTGGCGCTGTTCCGGGCCGAGGACTATGCGCGGGCGGGCGTGCCGATGCTGCCGGTGACGGCGGGCGGAGACGAGACGCGCCGCCAGATCCTGCTCTACACGCTGTTTCTTGCGCCGCTCGCGGTCTCGCCGTCTCTGCTTGGCTATGCCGGCATCGGCTACGGCATCGTCTCCACGGTAACCGGCCTTGGCATGGTGTGGCTGGCTTATCAGGTCTACCGCATCCGCACCGGGGACGCGGCGGTGAAGGCCTCACGGCGCCTGTTCGGTTTCTCCATCCTCTATCTCTTCCTGCTCTTCGCCACCTTGCTGGTGGGGGCGTTCGTTCCGGGGATCTGAGGCATGGCGAAGGCAAAAGGCCCGACCGAGCCCGAGCGGCCGGACGGGGTGGTTTTGAGTGAAGAGCAGAAGCGGCGGCGGCGCGCGCGGTCCATCGCGATTGCCTCGGTGCTGGGGTTCCTGGTCCTGCTCTTCTATGTGGTGACCATCGTGAAGCTGGGGCCGAATGTGCTGAACCGGCCCTTGTAAGGGAGAAGAGGCGTCCGTGAGCGAAACGAAGGACATTCGGACCGGGACTGAGGTGCGTGCGCGCAAGGCGCCGCCGCACAAGCTCGTCGCCGCCGCCTGTGTCGCTTTCGTCGCCGCCATGGTCGGCATGGCCTACGCCTCGGTCCCGCTCTACGCCATGTTCTGCAGCCTGACGGGCTTTGGTGGTGCGCCGCGGGTGAGCGCCGAGCTTCCGCAGGGCACGTCCGAGCGCCTCGTGACAGTTCGCTTCGATGCCAATGTCGCGCCGGGCCTGCCCTGGGTGTTCAAGCCGGAGCAGCCCTCCGTCACGCTGAAGGTAGGCGAGACCAAGCTCGTCTATTTTCGTGCGGAGAACACATTCGACCGCCCCACCCACGGGCAGGCGACGTTCAATGTGACGCCGGGGAACAGCGGCTTCTATTTCGTGAAGATGCAATGCTTCTGCTTCAACGAGCAGGAACTGAAAGCCCGCGAGACGCTTGAAATGCCCGTGGTCTTCTACATCGATCCGGCGATCGAGCAGGACCCGGACATGGCATCGGTTAAGAACATCACGCTGTCCTACACCTTCTTCCCCGCCAAGCCCTCGGCCTCAAAAGCGGCTGCGGTGGGCGATGGCGCGGGCAAGGGCGGGTGAGTGCGGATGCGGGATCGGACATTCGGATAGCCGCCGGGCGGAGCGCCCGGCACGGACAAAGTGAGCGGAAGGGGAGGCGGCCGCAATGGCCCAGGCACACGCGAAGCAGCACGACTACCATCTGGTGGACCCGAGCCCGTGGCCCATCGTGGGGGCGGTCGCGGCGTTTATCCTCACGGTTGGCGCGGTCGTGTGGATGCACGGCGGCACCACAATCCCCATGATCGTCGGCTTTATCGGCGTGCTCTACACCATGTTCGGCTGGTGGCGGGACCTGATCCGCGAGGGCGGGAAGGGCTTCCACACGCCGGTTGTCCAGATCGGCTTCCGCTATGGCATGATCCTGTTCATCGCCTCGGAAGTGATGTTCTTCGTGGCCTGGTTCTGGGCCTTCTTCGACGCGGCGTTGTTCGTCAATGAGGGCATTAACTACGCCCGCGTTGAAGCCACCGGCGGCGTGTGGCCGCCCCACGGGATCGAGGCGCTCGACCCCTGGCATCTGCCGCTCCTGAACACCTTGATCCTGCTGACCTCCGGCACAACCGTGACCTGGGCGCATCACGCGCTGCTGGAGAATGACCGCGAGGGCCTGAAGTGGGGCCTGGTCTGCACGGTGGTCCTCGGTGTGCTGTTCAGCATGTGCCAGGCTTACGAATATTCGCACGTGCATTTCGATTTCTCGGGCAACATCTATGGCGCGACCTTCTTCATGGCGACCGGGTTCCACGGCTTCCATGTGATCGTCGGCACGATCTTCCTCGCCGTCTGCCTCGGGCGGGCGCTCGCCGGCCAGTTCACGCCGGAGCGTCATTTCGGCTTCGAGGCGGCGGCTTGGTATTGGCATTTCGTGGACGTGGTTTGGCTCTTCCTCTTCGCCTTCGTCTATGTCTGGGCGGCGAGCGGGGCGGCGGGCCACGGCTGACCGAATTCCCCATCCGGGACGTGAAGCGGGGCGGCGCGATCGCCCCGCTTTTGACTGAGGCGCCGCCATGGCCATGAGCCCCTATTATAATCCCGTCTCGCCGCTGGCGGCGGGCCTGTCCTGCCGATGCCCGCGCTGCGGGAAGGGGCGCCTTTTCAAAGGCTTTCTCGACACAGCTCCCGCATGCGACGCCTGTGGGCTCGATTATGGCTTCATTGATGCAGGCGATGGTCCCGCCGTGTTCGTCATCCTTATCGCCGGCTTGCTGGTGGTCGCCTTGGCTTTCTGGGTGGAGGCGACCTGGCAGCCGCCCTTATGGGTGCATGCTTTGCTGTGGGTGCCAGCCATCCTGCTCTGCACCTTGGGCCTGCTGCGGCCCCTCAAGGCCACGCTGATCGCCTTTCAGTTCCGCAACAAGGCGGCCGAGGGCCGGCTCGACCAGCGCCCGGGCGCATGACATCGCGCGGCTTGCTGGTTCCCACGCTCGCGGCGGCGCTCGTCCTTGCCGTGCTGATCTCCCTGGGAACATGGCAACTGGACCGCCTTGCCTGGAAGAACGAGCTGATCGCCCAGGTCCAAGCCCGCACCACCCGCGCACCCGTCCCCGCGCCCCCGCCGGGCGAATGGGACAGAATCGACCGCTCGCACGACGAATATCTGCCCGTCACCGCCTCGGGCCAGTTCGACCACGCCCGCGAAACCCTGATCTATTCGGTGCTGTCGGACGCGAAGGGCCCGCTCAAGGGACCGGGATTCGTCGTGGTGACGCCTCTCGTGCAGGCGGACGGCTCGGTGATTCTCGTCAATCGCGGCTTCGTGCCGGAAGACCGGCGCGACCCGAAAACTCGAGCCGCGGGCCAGATTTCAGGTGCGGTGACCGTCACGGGTCTCTTGCGCCTGCCGGAAGAGGCGAGCTGGTTTGTCCCCGCCAATGCACCGGAGCGAAACGCCTGGTTTCGGCGCGACCCGGAAGAAATCGGCCGTGCCCGAGGGCTGACGCAGGTCGCGCCTTTCCTCATCGACGCGGACGCGACGGCTAATCCCGGCGGCTTGCCGCAGGGGGGCGAAACCCGCCTCAGCTTCCCCAACAAGCATTTGGAATATGCGCTGACTTGGTATGGCCTCGCGGTGACGCTGGTCGGTGTCTATATCGCCTTCGTCATGACGCGCCTGAGGGCGCCGCGCGCTGCCGCACCGCGCGACTAACGCCCCATCCGACCCGATTGCGTCAATCTGGTCGGTAAATCGCTCTCTAACTCATTGAGCGGGGATGCGCGCCACCCGCTTCAGCGTGTGAAGAAGGCGGCGGGGCCCGGCGCCTGGCGCATATAGGCCCAGAAGGCGACGGCGCCGACCACCTGCGCGAGGATCGACGGCAGGAGGGTCGCCAAGGCGTCCGCCGTCAGCCCGTCTGGAGACAGCGCGTTGCGAATGCCGAACTGGCAAACGATGGAGACGAGGGCCCACAGCCCCATGAGCAGCGGCGCCACGACGAGCGCAAGGCGCAGGCGCATCACCGTGACGATCACAAACGCCGCCGCCCAGACGAACAGCGCCAGTTGTGGGAAGACACCGAAGCGCAGGATCTCGCTTTGGAGGCTCGGGCCGGATAGGGCGTCCACGACGGCCGAGGCGGTCGCCTCAGGCCCGATGGTGGCGATCAGAGTGAAGGGCCAGGCGAGCTGCGCGGCGGTGATGCCGCAGGCGCTCCAGAAGATGAGGGCCAGCACGCCCTTAAGCCCCGGGCGGGCGGGATCGCGGGTTCTGCGAACAGGCGATACGGGAGGAACGGCGCTCATGGATCTGGCTTGGCTCATTTTGGAGGAGAGGGCGTGAAGCTGGCGTCATTGTCGCTCGCCAGCAAGGAAAATCGTGTGCTTCAGGGGGAGGGAAACAGATCACGCCAGGCGGGGAGGGCGTGGGGATAGGGCAGGGCCCGCGCCTCGAAGACCGCGCGGGCGATGGCGCGGGCCATGGCCAGGGCAGCGGCTGCGCCGAGCGCCGCTTCGGTCCGCAAGTCCACCGGTTCGGCATTGTGTCCCGTTGCGAGGGAAAACAGGCAGTCACCATCAAGCGGGGTGTGCACCGGGAAGAGTGCCAAGGCGAACCCGTCCTGCGCCATCACGGCGAGGCGGCGGGCTTGAGCGGGGGTGAGGGTCGCATCGGTCGCGATAACGCCGATCGTCGTCGCAGCCCGCGTCGCGCCGGTTTTCAGGGGTGGCGCAGCGGCTTCGTCGGCCCAGGTGGCGGGGAGGCCAAGCCCGCCGAACTCACCGCCGCGTTCGTAAGGAGCCGCGCGAAAATGCGGGCCGCCATTGAACAAAGGCGAGCCGACCGCATTCACCGCCACTATGGCGCCCACCCAATGTCCGCTGGCGGCGCGGGCGGAGGCAGAGCCAAGGCCCCCTTTAACTCCGGCGCAGCAGGCGCCGGTGCCCGCCCCGACGGTTCCCAGCGCAAATGCACCTTCGCTCGCCGTGTCGAGGGCGGTCCGCGCAAAGCCGCGATCGGGCGGCTCCGCGCCCC
>JASBUY010000244.1 GCA_030147645.1 Aquabacter sp.
GACCTGCCCCGGCCAACGCTTCTTCAAGCGAGGATACGAACCCAAGCGGACTCTTCAAGAGAAGCGCCAAGAAAATGGTTGCGATGATGTACGTCTGATCAGCATCAAACCTCGCACGCCGGTAAAGAAGGCGAGGCCAGCCGCGGCCCGATCAGCAAAAATCATCTCATCGGTGGTGCTCGTACGCCATGCTGCGCAATGGCTGCTTTCCTCGTCTGTCATCAAAGCCAGTCAGCCTGCAACCGGCCCCTTCTCGGACGTTCAGACCCTGATTTGAAATTGTTCGTGTCTGGAGCTTCCTGGACGTCGGGCTATGGCCGGCGCGGCGTCGAACGGGGTCCCTCGTCGACGATGCGGTGCATTCGGAAGCACGTCTGCCGCCGCACCGGCATGGGTCCGGGGCGCAACCGTGAGCCCGCCCCGAACGCAAGCCAGCGCCCCTAAACTGCAATGTTCCGAATAAACCGCAGCGGGCCGGTCTCGGCATTGACGAAGACATAGGGGGCGGGGCTGCGGAAGATGAGGAAGTCGCCGGCGTCCACCTGGCGCGCGCCGTCCTCCATCTCCACCGTGAGGCGGCCTTCCAGCACATAGACCATCTCGCTCCAGCCGGAGGTTTCGGTGGCCTCGCCTTCATAGCGCTCGCCGGGGGCGAGGGACCAGGTCCACATTTCCACTTCGCTGGTCGCCGGCGCGCTGCCGAGCAGGGTGCCGCGGCTGTTCGCCGTCTCCCCCTGCCAGAGGATGGAGCCGATGCGCGTGCCGTCCTCCGCCTCCGGGGCGCGCACCAGGCGCGAGAAGCTGATGCCGAGCGCGGCGGCGATGCGGTCGAGATTGCTGAGGCTGATATTGGCCTCGCCCGATTCGATGCCCACGATCATGCGCCGGCTGAGGCCCGAGGCGTCCGCCAGCGCCTGCTGGCTGAGGCCGGCCTGCTGGCGCAGATGGCGGACATTGTCCCCGACGCAGGCGAGCACATCGGGGCGCTCCGCCGACTCACCCTCTTGACTGCGCACTATATTGCTCATAAACCCTGCGCACTATGTTGCACACGTCCCCTCCCGTTCCCGCCGCCCCGCTGAAGGGCGCGCCCCCGCCCCCGCGCGGCGTCTTCGCCCAGCTTAAGGGCAAGCTCGCGGGAACGCGAGGCAGCGAAGCCGCGCTGGTGGGCATCACCATGATCTGGGGCACCACCTTCCTGGCGGTGCATTCCCTGCTGGCCCATACCGGCCCCCTGATGCTGACCGGGCTGCGCTTCGGCTTCGCGGCGCTGGTGCTGGCGGCGATCTTCGCGCCTCATCTGAAGGGCATCACCCGGCGCGAGTTGATGGCGGGCGCCATCGTGGGGACGGCCATCTTCTTCGGCTACGCGCTCCAGGCCAAGGGCATGGAGACCATCCCCTCCAGCAAGTCGGCCTTCATCACCGCGCTCTATGTGCCCCTCGTGCCGCTGCTGCAATGGGCGGTGCTGCGGCGGCGGCCCCATATCATGGCCTGGGCCGGCATCGCGCTCGCCTTTACCGGCCTCGTTCTGCTGGCGGGGCCGGACGGCGCGTCGCTGGGCCTCGGCGCGGGCGAGGTCTTCACCCTCATCGCGACCTTGGCCATCGCGGCGGAAATCCTGCTGGTCAGCGCCTTTGCGGGGACCGTGGACGTGCGGCGGGTGAGCCTCGTCCAGCTCGCGGTCGCCTCCCTGCTCAGCTTCCTCGCCATGCCGCTGACCGGCGAGGCCGTCCCGGACTTTTCCTGGACCCTGGTGCTCGCGGCCGGCGCGCTCGGCGCGGCGTCCGCCTTGATCCAGGTGACCATGAACTGGGCGCAGAAGCGCGTCTCGCCCACCCGCGCCACGCTCATCTATGCCGGAGAGCCGGTCTGGGCGGGCATTGTGGGGCGCCTCGCGGGCGAGCGGCTGCCGGGGCTCGCCATTCTCGGCGCGGTGCTGATCGTGCTCGGCGTCATCGTCAGTGAACTGCGCCTCTCCCGCCGCACGCCGGACTGACCCTTCCCTATTTCGTCTCCGGCGCGCGGCGTCCGAAATCGGGCGCCGCGGTTTCCTGTCCGATCTCGATGATGGACCGGCGGATCGCGCGGGTGCGCGTGAAATGGTCGAACAGCGCCTCGCCGTCGCCATAGCGGATCGCCCGCTGCAATTGCGACAGGTCCTCGTTGAAGCGGCCGAGCATTTCCAGCACCGCCTCGCGATTGTTGAGGAACACGTCCCGCCACATGGTGGGGTCGGAGGCGGCGATGCGGGTGAAGTCGCGGAAGCCACCGGCCGAGAATTTGATCACCTCGGAGGTGAGCGTCTCTTCCAGATGCGCGGCCGTGCCCACGATATTGTAGGCGATGAGGTGCGGCACGTGGCTGGTGATGGCCAGCACCAGATCATGGTGCTTGGGCGTCATGGTCTCCACATTCGCGCCCATGCCGCGCCAGAGGTCGCACACGCGCTCGACGGCATCCGCCGGCGCCTCGTCGGTGGGCGTCACGATGCACCAGCGATTTTCGAACAGGCTGGCAAAGCCGGCATCGGGGCCGGAAAATTCGGTTCCCGCCACGGGATGGGCGGGCACCAGATAAGCGTGCGGGGGAATGTGGGGCGCCATGGCCTCCACCACCGCGCCCTTCACCGAGCCCACATCCGAGACGATGGCGCCGGCCTTCAGCTCCGGCGCGATCTCGCGCGCCACCGCGCCGGACGC
>JASBUY010000277.1 GCA_030147645.1 Aquabacter sp.
CTCAGGGTGCGACCGTGAAGGTGGCGAAGAACCGCCTCGCCAAGATCGCTCTGGAAGGCTCCGACGTCGCCCATGTGGCGTCCCTTCTGAAGGGACCCACCATCATCGCTTATTCGAGCGATCCGGTGGCGGCGCCGAAGGTGGCTGTCGACTTCGCCAAGACGAACGACAAGTTCGTCATTCTCGGCGGAGCGATGGGCACGACGGCCCTGAATGCTGACGGTGTGAAGGCGCTTGCCACCATGCCGTCGCTTGATGAACTGCGCGCGAAGCTGGTCGGTCTTATCCAGGCCCCGGCCACCAAGATCGCCCAGCTCACGACTGCGCCGGCGGCGAAGCTCGCCCGCGTGTTCGGGGCCTATGCCAAACAGGACGAAGCCGCGTGAGGCGGTTGGATCTCGCAAACCTGAAATTCGAACCTATCTTAGGAACATATCATGGCTGACCTGACCAAGCTCGTTGACGAGCTGTCCTCCCTCACCGTCCTCGAGGCCGCCGAGCTCGCGAAGCTCCTCGAAGAGAAGTGGGGCGTCTCCGCCGCGGCCGCCGTGGCCGTGGCTGCGGCTCCTGCCGGCGGCGGCGCTGCCGCTCCGGCCGCCGAAGAGCAGACCGAGTTCACCGTTGTCCTGGCGGCCGCCGGCGACAAGAAGATCGAGGTCATTAAGGAAGTGCGCGCCATCACCGGTCTCGGCCTGAAAGAGGCCAAGGACCTTGTGGAAGGCGCTCCCAAGCCCGTCAAGGAAGGCGTGGCGAAGGACGAAGCCGACAAGCTCAAGGCCCAGCTCGAGAAGGCCGGCGCCAAGGTCGAGCTTAAGTGAGCTTTTGACATGGCGGCTCCGGGAGCAATCCCGGGGCCGTCTGCCCTCAGGCGGTCCCCGTGGGTGCAACGGGACAGGCGGCGATCGAGGGCGAGGGGTGAGGGGAGGAGACGGTTCTCCGGGCAGCCGCAGGCGACTGCCCGGTGAGCCGTTTCGGCGCGAAAGAGGGATGGCGTTCGCCCTCAACCTCTTTCGGCGGAATGGTGGTGGGTCCAAGGCCGACGCGGAAGCCTTTCTTCGGAAAGGCCGGGCCAAGAGGACCAGGCAGGACGAGGATCGAGATGGCGCAAACGTTCACCGGTCGCAAGCGGATCCGCAAATTCTTCGGAAAGATCAAGGAAGTGGCTGAGATGCCGAACCTCATCGAGGTTCAGAAGGCGTCCTATGACCAGTTCCTCCAGATCGAGGAGCCGAAGGGCGGGCGCGCGGACGACGGTCTCCAGGCTGTGTTCAAGTCGGTGTTCCCCATCTCCGACTTCTCGGGCGCGGCCATGCTGGAGTTCGTGCGCTACGAGTTCGAGCCGCCGAAATATGACGTGGACGAGTGCCGTCAGCGCGGCATGACCTTCGCCGCGCCGCTGAAGGTCACGCTGCGCCTCATCGTGTTCGATGTGGACCCGGACACCGGCGCCAAGTCCGTGAAGGACATCAAGGAGCAGGACGTCTATACGGGCGACATCCCGCTGATGACCATGAACGGCAC
This sequence comes from Aquabacter sp., assembly GCA_030147645.1. Classification (GTDB taxonomy): domain Bacteria; phylum Pseudomonadota; class Alphaproteobacteria; order Rhizobiales; family Xanthobacteraceae; genus Aquabacter. The sequence goes on from JASBUY010000277.1 coordinate 1,522, forward strand.
GTTCATCGTCAACGGCACGGAGCGCGTGATCGTCTCCCAGATGCACCGTTCGCCGGGCGTGTTCTTCGATCACGACAAGGGCAAGACCCACTCCTCGGGCAAGCTCCTGTTCGCCGCGCGCATCATTCCCTATCGCGGGTCCTGGCTCGATATCGAATTCGACGCCAAGGACATCGTCTATGCGCGCATCGACCGTCGCCGCAAGATCCCGGTGACGAGCCTGCTTTATGCGCTCGGCCTGGATTCCGAGGAAATCCTCGACACCTTCTACGAGAAGATCCTCTATTCGCGCGCCAAGGACGGCTGGCGCATGCCGTTCGATCCCAAGCGGATGAAGGGCTACAAGGCGGTCTCCGACCTGGTCGACGCCGACACCGGCGAAGTCGTGGTCGAGGCCGGCAAGAAGCTGACCGTGCGCTCGGCGCGCCAGCTCGCCGAAAAGGGCCTCAAGGCGCTGAAGATTTCCGACGAGGAAATGGTCGGCCAATATATCGCTGAGGACCTGGTGGATCCCGCCAACGGCGAAATCCACGCCGAGGCGGGCGACGAGGTGACCGATAAGCTGCTGAAGGTGCTCGAAGAGGCGGGCTATAACGAGATCCCGATCCTCGACATCGATCACGTCAATACCGGCGCCTACATCCGCAACACCCTCTCGGCGGACAAGAATGTCACCCGCGAGGACGCGCTGTTCGACATCTATCGCGTGATGCGCCCCGGCGAGCCCCCGACGCTCGATTCCGCGCAGGCCATGTTCCACTCGCTGTTCTTCGACAGCGAGCGCTATGACCTGTCCGCCGTCGGCCGCGTGAAGATGAACATGCGCCTCGACCTCGACTGCCCCGACACGGTGCGCACGCTGCGCCGCGAGGACATCCTCGCCGTCATCAAGACGCTGGTGGAGCTGCGCGACGGCAAGGGCGAGATCGACGACATCGACCATCTCGGAAACCGCCGCGTGCGCTCCGTGGGTGAGTTGATGGAGAACCAGTACCGCATCGGCCTGCTGCGCATGGAACGCGCCATCAAGGAACGCATGTCGTCCGTCGACATTGACACCGTGATGCCGCAGGACCTCATCAATGCGAAGCCGGTTGCGGCGGCGGTGCGCGAATTCTTCGGCTCCTCGCAGCTGTCGCAGTTCATGGACCAGACCAACCCGCTGTCCGAGATCACCCACAAGCGCCGCCTCTCGGCGCTTGGCCCGGGCGGTCTGACCCGCGAGCGGGCGGGCTTCGAGGTGCGCGACGTGCACCCGACCCATTATGGCCGCATCTGCCCCATCGAGACGCCGGAAGGGCCGAATATCGGCCTCATCAACTCGCTGGCCACTTTCGCCCGCGTGAACAAGTACGGCTTCATCGAGACCCCCTACCGCAAGGTGGTGGACGGGCACGTGACCGACGAAGTGGTCTATCTCTCCGCCATGGAGGAGGGGAAGTACTACGTCGCGCAGGCCAACATCCCGCTCGATGCCACCGGCAAGTTCGAGGAAGACCTCGTGGTCTGCCGCCATGCGGGCGACGTTCTGCTGGTGACGCCCGACCGCGTGGACTTCATGGACGTGTCGCCCAAGCAGTTGGTCTCGGTCGCCGCCGCGCTCATTCCCTTCCTTGAGAATGACGACGCGAACCGCGCGCTCATGGGCTCGAACATGCAGCGCCAGGCGGTGCCGCTGGTCCGCTCCCAGGCGCCGCTGGTCGGCACCGGCATGGAGGCCGTGGTCGCCCGCGATTCCGGCGCCGCCATCGCCGCTCGCCGCACTGGCATCATCGACCAGGTGGACGCGACCCGTATCGTCATTCGCGCCACCGAAGAGACCGACCCGTCCAAGTCCGGCGTCGATATCTACCGCCTGATGAAGTTCCAGCGCTCCAACCAGTCCACCTGCATCAACCAGCGTCCGCTGGTGCGCGTGGGCGATGTGGTGCGCAAGGGTGACATCATCGCGGACGGCCCGTCCACCGAGCTCGGCGAACTCGCTCTCGGCCGGAACGTGCTGGTCGCGTTCATGCCCTGGAACGGCTACAACTTCGAAGATTCGATCCTGCTCTCGGAGAACATCGTCAAGGAAGACGTGTTCACCTCGATCCATATCGAGGAATTCGAGGCCATGGCCCGTGACACGAAGCTGGGCCCGGAGGAAATCACCCGCGATATTCCCAACGTCTCGGAAGAGGCGCTGAAGAATCTCGACGAAGCGGGCATCGTCTATATCGGCGCGGAAGTTCGCGCCGGCGACATCCTGGTGGGCAAGATCACCCCCAAGGGCGAGAGCCCGATGACGCCGGAAGAGAAGCTGCTGCGCGCCATCTTCGGCGAGAAGGCCGCGGACGTGCGCGATACCTCGCTGCGTCTCCCCCCGGGCACGACCGGCACCATCGTTGAGGTGCGCGTGTTCAACCGCCACGGCGTGGACAAGGACGAGCGTGCGCTGGCCATCGAGCGCGAGGAAATCGAGCGTCTCGCCAAGGACCGTGACGACGAGCAGGCGATCCTCGACCGCAACGTCTATGGCCGCCTGACCGAGCTGCTGGACGGCAAGGTTGGCATCGCCGGTCCCAAGGGCTTCAAGAAGGACACCGAGATCACCAAGGCACAGCTGGGCGATTTCCCCCGCTCGCAATGGTGGCTGTTCGCGGTTGCGGACGATGCCCTCATGACCGAGCTGGAGGCGATCCGGGCGCAGTATGACGAGTCCAAGAAGCGCCTTGAGCAGCGCTTCCTGGACAAGGTCGAGAAGCTGCAGCGCGGCGACGAACTGCCCCCGGGCGTGATGAAGATGGTCAAGGTCTTCGTCGCGGTGAAGCGCAAGATCCAGCCGGGCGACAAGATGGCCGGCCGTCACGGCAACAAGGGCGTGGTTTCGCGCATCGTTCCAGTGGAGGACATGCCGTTCCTTGAGGACGGCACCAATGTGGACATCGTGCTCAACCCGCTGGGCGTGCCCAGCCGCATGAACGTCGGTCAGATCCTGGAGACCCACCTCGGGTGGGCCTGCGCGGGTCTGGGTCGTCAGGTGGCGGCGGCCATGGATGCCTATTATGGCTCCAAGGACACCGGCGGCCTGCGCACCACGCTGGAGAGCATCTACGACAAGGAAGAGATCACCGTGCTCGACGAGAGCCAGGTGCTCGAGCTTGGCGAGAATCTCCGCAAGGGCGTGCCTATGGCCACCCCGGTGTTTGACGGCGCCCATGAGGCCGATATCGAGGTGCAACTGGAGAAGGCGGGTCTCCACCGCTCCGGCCAGTCCACGCTGTTTGACGGCCGCACCGGTGAACCGTTCGATCGTAAGGTGACCGTCGGCTACATCTATATGCTGAAGCTGCATCACCTGGTGGACGACAAGATCCACGCGCACTCCATCGGGCCTTACTCGCTGGTCACCCAGCAGCCCCTGGGCGGCAAGGCGCAGTTCGGCGGCCAGCGCTTCGGCGAAATGGAAGTGTGGGCGCTGGAAGCCTATGGCGCCGCCTACACGCTGCAGGAAATGCTGACCGTGAAGTCGGACGACGTCGCGGGCCGCACCAAGGTTTATGAGGCGATCGTGCGCGGCGAGGACAATTTCGAGGCCGGTATTCCGGAATCGTTCAATGTTCTCGTCATGGAAATGCGGTCTCTCGGCCTCAACGTCGACATGGGCGGCAAGGGCATCGCGTAAGCGCGGTGCCCTTGCTGATGCCCGAATTGTCGACCATGATTTTCCGCAACCGAGCGGCGTCGGGGATGCCCGCGCCGCATGAGGGAGCAAAGTGATGAACCAAGAGGTT
>JASBUY010000306.1 GCA_030147645.1 Aquabacter sp.
CTTCTACAAGGACTTCGCCGCCGTGGATGCCGTCATGGACGGCGCGGTGGGCGCGCAATTGTTCTCGCAGTTGAAGACAAAGACCGGGATCGTCGGGCTGGCATGGTGGGATAACGGCTTTCGCCACCTGACGAACAAGACCCGCACGATCAAAACCGTTGAGGACATGGCGGGGCTCAACATCCGCGTCATTCCGAACCCGCTGTTCATCGCGACGTGGAAGGCCCTGGGCACCAATCCGACGCCGCTGCCGTGGCCGGAACTCTACAGCGCCCTCGAAAACGGCGCTGTCGAAGCGCAGGAATCCCCGTTCGCTCTGATCTATACTGCAAGGTTCTACGAAGTTCAGAGCCAATTGACCAAGACGGGTCATGTGTATACGCCGTTCGTGCTGCTCGCGAGCCGGAAATGGTTCAACAGCCTCTCGGACGCTGACAAAGAGGCCGTCATGGCAGCCGCGAAGGAAACGGCCGCCTTCCAGCGGAACGTGTCCCGAAAGTCGGCGGAGGTTCTGGAGAAGGACCTCGCGGCAAAGGGCTTCAAGATCACTCAACCGACGCCCGAAGCTCTGGCCGCCATGCGCAAGCGCGTGGAACCGGTCGTGAAAGAATACAGCGACAAGATCGGCACGGATATGGTCGAGCAGGCACGCGCGGCCATGTCCGCCGTCGCCGGCCAGTAAAGACCAGAGCACATTCCCACCTGATTGCATCGCAATCGGATCGGTAAAACGTTCTCCACCAATAGTTTAGAGACTGATTCACCGATCAGGTTGATTCAACCTGATCGGATCAGGCTCTCGTCGATAGGGCGATGCGGCCCGTCCCCGCATCGCCGTTTCTCTCTTAAAACTCGGCGTGACGCCCGCAGATTTCCCACATGGTGAGAGGCGCTCGCGCGCCCACGGCGGCACGGCCGCAGGCCAGGGGCGTGGCGTCAGAATGCGCCACCACCGGTGAAACCCTGCGTGAGCCCCATGAGCCAAGTGGACCCCGCGGAGAACAAAAACGCGATCGAAGGCGCGCATTCCGGGGCATCGCCTGACAGACCTGCCCGTCCGTTTCGGGCGGGCGAAGGTTCTTACATCTATTATTACTCTAAATCATAGCGATTGCGACGCAGTGCCTGTTTCCCTAAGTATCGAAGGCATTCGAATGAGATGACTTGATCAGATTTCAATGACGCTGGCACCTTCCCTTTCCTCTGATCTGATGCTGACCTACATGCACCAGTGGAGGGTGCTGCGCGGGCATCTCAGCCGCCGCGTGGGATCGCGGGACCTGGCGGAAGAGGCGTTGCAGGAGACCTGGGTGCGCCTCGCCACCATGGCGGAGCAACCGGTGTCCATACAGGACAAGCACGCCTATTTGCTCCGCCTCGCCGGCAACATCGCCATCGACCTGCTGCGGCGCGAGCAGCGCCACAGCACCCGCTGCCTCAGCGATGAGAGCGTGCTGCGCGAGATCGCCGACCAGACCCCCTCCCCCGAAGCCTATGCCCTGCATCGCGACGAACTCCGCGCGCTGGTGCGCGCCCTCATGGCGCTGCCCGCAAAGCCCCGCACCGCACTGCTGCTCAATCGATGCGACGGCCTCTCCCATGCCGACATCGCGATACGCCTCGGCGTGTCCCAGAGTATGGTCGCGAAGTATCTCGCCCAGGCGCTGCGCCACTGCCGCGACAGCCTGCGGGTCTTGAACGGCGTTCTGTGATGTCCTTCGCGCACGCTCCCCCCCTTTCGGCCCGTAACCGATGACTGGTTCGCGCCAAACATCCCGAGCGGACGTCGTCCTCAGCGACCAGGCCATCGACTGGGTGGTGCGCCTGCATTCCGGCGTGGCCGGCACACCCGAGCGCGACGGTTTCCGGGCCTGGCGCGCGCTGAGCCCGGCGCACGAGGCCGCGGCGCAGGAGGCCGAGGCTCTGTGGGATGGCCTCGGCACCGCCGGCGGGCGCGTGCGGGCGCAGGAGAAAGCGGGGCGCGGGCGGATGTCCCGCCGTGCCTTGATGGCCGGCGGCGTCATCGCCGTCTTCGGGCTTGCCGCAACGGCGTCCGGCCCGCTGCGCCGGGGCATGCTGGCCGATTATTCCACCGGGGTCGGCGAGGCGCGCGACGTGGTGCTGCCCGACGGCACGCGGGCCTGGCTGAACGCCAGCAGTGCTTTGGCGCTGGACTATTCCGCCCCGCGCCGCCGCGTCCGGCTGCTGGACGGTCAAGCGCTGTTCACGGTGATGCCCGACCCCGCCCGCCCCTTCATCGTCGCCGCCGCCAATGGCTGGACACGCGCGGTAGGCACGGTGTTCGACGTGGATATGCGCGCAGACAGCGTCGCGGTGACCGTGGTGGAAGGCGTCGTGGCGGTGGGCCTTGACGGCGGACCTCAGGAGGGCACGACGATGCGGGCCGACCAGACCGTGCGATACGGCCTTGGCGGAATGACTGGCCCCCAAAGCGTCGATGCCGCAATGGCGACTGCCTGGCGGCGCGGGAAGCTGATTTTCAACCGCCGCCCGCTGGAAGACGTAGTCAGCGAGCTTCGGAGGCACACCCACACCCAGATCGTGATCGCGGGGAGCAGCCTGAAGGCCCTGGAGGTGACCGGCGTGTTCGATCTCAACGATCCGCAATCGGTTCTGGAAACCATTCAGCAGACCTTGCCGGTGCGCGTGCTGCGCCTCCCGCTGCTCAACGTCATTCTCTGACGCGCGCCGTTCTCAAAAAAAATTGCGTCCGGCGCTGCAAGATCCGTGTCCGCGTTTCGTCCTTGCTTCTGAAGCGCATGACGGCTGCAGGCCGCTCGCCGCAAACAGGAGCTTTGCAGATGGGTAGGGGACGCGCGCCGGCGGCGGGACGGATGAATTGGCTGGCATCGGCAGCGATGACCCTTGCCTTGGGTGCTCTCCTGCCGGCCCCGGCCCGCGCCCAGGGCGCGCCGCCCGCGGCCATGTCGTTCAACATTCCGGCCCAGGATCTCGGCGCCGCCCTTACTGCTTTCGCCGACAAGGCCGGACTGCGGCTGCTGTTCCCGTCAAATCTCGTCGCCGGCCGCCGGAGCCCCGGCCTGAGCGGCGCCTACACGCCGGACGCGGCTATGGCCCGCCTGCTCCAGGGCACCGGCCTGCTCTATCGGTTCACGCGTAGCAACACCGTGACCATCAGCGCGCCCAATCCGGCCGCGGCGGAGGCGGACGGCTCCGTCGCGCTCGGGGCCATCGACGTCAATTCCGTTGCCGACGACCAACAGGTCGTGGCGCTCGCCACCAGCGCCGGCACCAAGACGAGCACGCCCATCATCGATATTCCCCAGTCGGTGAGCGTAGTGACAAGGGCCGAGATGGAGCAGCGCGGCGTACAGGACTTCAATTCCGCCGTGGCCTACACCCCCGGCATCCGGGTGGTGGACTATCCCGGCGGTCAGGGCATGCCGGACATCTACATGCGCGGCTTCCGCGCCATCAACCAGGCGGCCTATTATCGCGATGGCCTGCGCGCCGGCTTCAACGCCTATGATTCCGACATCGAGACCTATGGGCTTGAACGGCTCGACGTGGTGAAGGGTCCGGCCTCGGCGCTCTATGGCGCGGGCGTGCCGGGCGGCTTCGTGGACGCCATCACCAAGCGGCCGACCGCCGTTCCGCTGCATGAAATCGAGATGCTCGCCGGCAGCTTCGACCGCCTGCAGGGCGCATTCGATATCGGCGGCCCGGCGAGCGCGGACGGCACCTGGCTCTATCGCTTCACCGGCCTGTTCCGCGACAGCGGCACCCAGATCGACTTCTCGCCCGACAACCGCATCTATTTCGCGCCCGCCGTCACATGGCAGCCGAATGGGCAGACCAGCCTCACCGTGCTGGCTTCCTACCAGAAGACAGAAAAAGGCGGCTCCGAGCAGAGCCTGCCCATGGCGAACACCATCTTCAACACCGGGCCGAAGATCTCGCCGAGCCTCTATCTCGGCGCGCCCGGCTTTACCGACTGGACGGTGGAGACCTCCTCCGTCGGCTATGAGTTCAAGCACGAATTCGATAGCGGCTGGCGCTTCCAGCAGAATGCCCGATATTCCCCTTCGGAGGTGGACTACAATTCCGCCTGGGGCTGGGACGCGACGTTGGCGGTGGTGGATGGCCAGTACATCAATGTGGGCGTCCAGTTGCGCCCGAAGACGGCCGACAGCGTCCTCATCGACAACCGGCTGACCGGGAATTTCGATACCGGGCCTATCGCCCATGAATTGCTCTTCGGCGTGGATGGCGGATACTACAACTCCACCGAGACCCGCACCAACTCCACCAATTACAACGCCATCAGCATCTTCACTCCCAATTACGATTTCGCCTATACGTTCGGCCTGCCCTGGTCGGACACGCAGAGCAAGGTGCTGCAGGTGGGCGTCTATGCGCAGGACCAGATGACGCTTGGCAACTGGCTGCTCACGCTGAGCGGGCGGCAGGACTGGGTCCGCAACGAGGAATACAATTTCAATTCCCGCACCCTGTTGGCGGACTACGGCTTCACCGATGAAGAGGCCATTGCCAACGACTCCGCCTTCACCTGGCGGGTGGGGCTCGGCTACAAGTTCGACAACGGCCTGATGCCCTATGTCAGCTATTCCACCTCCTTCCTCCCCCAGCCGGGCACGGATTTCGAGGGCAACGCCTTCCAGCCCACCACGGGCGAGCAGTACGAGGCCGGCATCAAGTATGAGCCGACGAGCTTCCGCGGCCTGTTCACTGCCTCGGTGTTCCAGATCACCCAGCAGAACGTCCTGACCAACGATCCGGTCAATTTCGGCTATTCCATCCAGGATGGCGAGGTGCGGGTGCGCGGCCTGGAACTGGAGGCCAAGGCGAACCTGACGGCCAACTTGGACGTAATCGCCTCCTACACCTATCTCAACGCCGAGGTGACGCAGGACAATCCCAACGAATACGGGACCAGCAAGGTGGGCACGGCCCCCTCGGGCGTACCCGAGAATTCCGCAGCGCTGTGGGGCTATTACACCTTCCGCGACGGCCCGCTGACCGGCCTCGGCCTGGGCGCTGGCGTGCGCTATGTGGGGAGTTCCTATGCGGTGATGGAGACCGTGTCCGGCGCGCAGGTGAAAGTGCCCGGCTACACGCTGGTGGATGCGGCGCTGAAATATGACCTCGGCGAACTGGACCGGCGGCTGAAGGGCGCCTCGCTCTCCATCGCCGCCAACAACCTGTTCGACACCGACTATTACACCCCCGGCTTCTACTGGAATTCGGTCATCTACGGCACCCGCCGCACCGTCTACGGTACGCTGGCCTATCGATGGTGATGCCAGTCTCCCGGTCCGTCTCTTCGAAGGAGAACACCGCATCCCCCTCGGCCGGCCGGACCTGGAAGGTTCGGCCGGTGCTGGTGCTGATGCATCGCTGCATCGGTCTCACGACGGCCGTGTTCCTCACGCTTGCGGGGCTGACAGGCAGCGTAATCGCGTTCAACCGCGAACTGGACGCGCTGCTCAATCCCGCTTTCTATGCCGCCATGGCGAAAGGCCCCGTGCTATCGCCCGAGGCGTTGGCGGGGAAGGTGGAGGCGCGTGACCCGCTCTTGTCGGTGTGGTCCGTCAGTCTTGAGCCTATGTCCGGTGGAGCGGTGGAATTGCGCGCCATGGCGCGGGAGGGGGAGCCGTCGGCGGACTGGTTCAGCCTCGATCCCGTGAGCGGGGAGATCCTGGGCGCGCGGGTCTGGGGGGCATGCTGCTTCTCACGCGCCCACCTCATCCCGTTCCTCTACACGTTCCACTACAGTCTAAGCCTGCCGGGCGCTCTGGGCACGCTGCTGATGGGGATCATTGCGCTCGTCTGGCTGCTGGACGGCTTCATCGGCGCGGCGCTGACTTTCCCCCTCGGCCGTCCCTTCTTCCGCAAGTGGCGCACCGCCTTCCTCATCAAGGGTGGCAGCGCCTTTCGGCTGAACCTCGACTGGCATCGCGCGGCCGGCCTCTGGCTGTTCGCGGTGCTGATTGTGCTTGCCGTGTCCTCCATCGCCATGAACCTGCGCACGCAGGTGTTCGAGCCCGTGGTCCAGCTGTTCTCGCCGCTCACGCCGACGCCCTTCGCCGGCCCTGTGCTGCCAGAGCCAATGGCGCGGAGTCTGTCCTTTGACGCGGTACTGGCGCGCGCCCAGGCGGAAGCGCGCACACGCGGCTGGGACCTGCCTGCGACCTACATTTTTTATTCGCCCGCCTTCAGCCTTTTCGGCGTCAGGTTCGGCAGCGGCGAGGACATGATGACGAGCCCCTGGCTCTATCTGGACGGCGGCACCGCCGCGCCCATTGGGGAG
>JASBUY010000308.1 GCA_030147645.1 Aquabacter sp.
CCGCCACCGTATTGAGCGAGTGCTGCAAAGCAGTCTGCAGCGTGATGGAGCCCATATAGGAGCGCCCGTAATTCTGCGGGCACCAATTGCCGAGGCAGATGGGGGCGTCCTGCACGATTGTATTGGGCTTCATGCCGTTCATGAGCGCGACCGTATAGACATACGGCTTGAAGGATGAGCCGGGCTGACGCAAGGCGTCGGTGGCGCGGTTGAACTGGCTCTCGCCGTAATCGCGCCCTCCCACCATGGAGCGCAGCGTGCCGTTGGGCTCCATGATGACGATGGCGCCCTGATTGACCTTGTAGTCCTTGCCGAACTGGCGCAGCGAGGAATCCAGCGCCGCCTCGGCCACTTTCTGGATGTTGGGGTCGAGCCCGGTGCGCACCACGAAGATGCGCTCGGTCACGCTCTTGGGCAGCGCGTCCACCAGCCGCCGCACCTCGGAAAAGGCATAGTCGAGATAATAGTCCGGCACCGCCATGTCGGAGCGGTCCACGGGGGTCGCGGGATTGCGCCGCGCGCCGAACACCTGACCCTCGGTCATGAATCCGGCTTCCACCAGATTGTCCAGCACGGTGGAGGCGCGCGCGCGGGCGGCCGGCAGGTTCACGTGAGGAGCATATTTGGAGGGCGCCTTGAACAGGCCCGCCAGCATGGCGGCTTCCGCGAGATTCACCTCGCGGATGGACTTGCCGAAATAATATTTCGCCGCCGCGTCCGCCCCATAGGCGCCGCCGCCAAGATAGGCGCGGTCGAGATAGAGCTTCAGGATCTGGCTCTTGGTGAGGCGGCTTTCCAGCCAGAGCGCGAGGAAGGCTTCCTTGATCTTGCGCTCAATGGTGCGCTCGTTCGAGAGGAAGAGGTTCTTCGCCAGTTGCTGGGAAAGGGAGGAGCCACCCTGCCGCACGCCGCCCGCCCGCGCATTGGTCACCACGGCGCGCAGCGTGCCCGCGACGTCAATGCCGAAATGCTCGTAAAAGCGGCGATCCTCGGTGGCGAGCACCGCCTTCAGCATATAATCGGGGAAGTCCTCCAGCGGCACCGTGTCGTTCTGCCGGACGCCGCGCTCGCCCACCACATTGCCGTAGCGGTCGAGGAAGGTGACGGCGAGTTCGGTGCGCTTCAGCCAGTCGTCGGAGGTTTCGCGAAACGCCGGCAGCGCCAGCGCGAGCAGTGCGATAATGCCGAACGTGCCGAGCGTGAACCCCTCTGAGCCGAGCCCCACAAGCCAGCGCCGCCAGCCGGACAGGGCGAACCGCTCCATGAAGGCGGAATAGGCGGAGCCCATGCGCGAGAGCGCGGCCCCCGCGCGGAACAGCGAGGAGTCGATGCGCGCATCCGCATCCAGCAGCGCGTTGCGCAGCCGCTTTCCGGGGATTGGGTTTTCGCTCTCGCTCACGTCCCGACGGTCTCGCGTTCGCGGACGCGCTCAAGCGCCGCGTCCCAGTCTGCCAACTTGGAGCCGAAACGCACGAGCGGGCCGCGCGATCCAATTCCTGTCTTGTGCCGCCCCGCCTCCTTCTAACCTGCGATCCAAGGCGGAAACGCGGCACGAAGGCCCAAGACATTCCTATAGCGTGCGGCGCGGGTGACCGCGAGTCGCCCGAACCTCTTGCGTGCTCATACAAGAGGGTTAGGAAGGGGCATGGTTGATATCCCGTTCTGGCGCCGCAAGGCCCTCGCCGAGATGACGGACACCGAGTGGGAGAGCCTGTGCGACAGATGCGGGCGCTGCTGCTTGGTCAAGCTTGAGGACGAGGACAGCGGCGACATCGCCTATACCGATGTGGCGTGCCGCCTGTTCGATGCCGGCGCCTGCACCTGTTCGGACTATGCGAACCGGCAGGCCAAGGTGCCCGACTGTGTGCGCCTCACGCCGGAAACCGTCGAGCAGATCGGCTGGCTTCCTCCCACTTGCGCCTATCGCCTGGTCCAAGAAGGGCGGGATCTGCACTGGTGGCACCCGCTGATCTCGGGCGACCCGGAGACCGTTCACAGCGCCGGCATTTCCGTAAAGGGACGCGTCGCCGGGGCGGAAGGCGCCTTTGGCGTCTTCGAACTTCTGGACCGGATCGTGTCCTGGCCGCTGTCCTGGCCGCACGGCGCGCGGGGGCGTCGCCGCGCGCCGTAGAGCGGTGCCGGTCAGGCGCTGCGGGCGTCCTTGCGGGCCATGAAGGCGCGGAACCCGCCATAGGCCGTGATGTCGGGGCACCCTTGGGTGCCCACCGCCTCGGCGAGGAAGCCCGCCACTTCGCGTCCATCAGCCAAGGTCACACGCCCGAGGCCGAGCGGCGCGGGGATGCGCGCCAGCAGGCGGCCGATGCCCTCGAAGGGCAGGGACCACACTTCGCCTGCGATGGCGGCGCCGCCATCCGCCACCCGCACGACACCGGGCCGCGCCACCGGGCCGTCCAGCAGCGCCATGCGATAGAGCGGGGCGGTGTCGACGGCGCCCACCAGACGGGCGCCGAGCTCCAGCAATTCGCCATTGAGCCCCATGCCCGACAGATGCGCGCCGAACACGCACAGATCCATGCGTCCCGGTTCGCGCGCATCCGGCAGAGGGGCAATCGGTTGCCGCTCTCCCGTGGCGCCGAGCGGCAAATCGCCCGCCGCGACGAAGGCGCGGGCCAGGGAGGCGACCTGTGCATCCCGTCCCGCCGGCGCGAGCAGGGTGATGCCATAGGGCATGTTCCCGTCGGCGATCACATTGGGGACGGCCGTGCCGCACAGATCCATCAGGTTGACGAAATTGGTGTAGGTGCCGTTGCGCGAATTGAGGCGGATATTGTCGGCCAGAACTGCGTCCAGCGCGTAGGGGGTGGGTGCGGTGGGCAGCAGGATGGCGTCGAGATCCGACAGGATCGGATCGACCTTGGCCTTCAATTCCCGCAGCCGGTACAGCGCACGGAAAGCATCCGCCGCGCTGGCGCGTCCGCCGGGTTCGGTGATGGCGCGGGTGACGGGATGGACAGCGTCGGGATTTGTCGTGAGGAGCGGCTCGGCGACGATCCAACGCTCGGCCACCCACGGTCCTTCATAAAGCAGGCGCGCGCATTCTGCGAAGGGCGCGTAGTCGAAGGGAATGAGATCGGCGCCGAGCGCGGAAAAGCGGGCGAGGGCCGCCTCATAGGCCGCAGCCGCCTGCGCGTCGCCGAAGAATTCGCGCTGATCCTCGGGAAGAATGCCAAGCCGCGCCGGGGCGCGCACCGCGCCGAGATCGCCCAGCGGCAGCGGCCGGGAAAACGCGTCGGCGGCGTCGG
>JASBUY010000320.1 GCA_030147645.1 Aquabacter sp.
TGGTCTCATTGAAGCTCAGGAACTTGGTGTAGTTGCTCTCGGCACGCCGGCGGGCGAGATGGCCCGAGACGCCGAGGCGCGGCTTCACCTTTGCGATGGCGTCGGTCACCTCGAAGAGAAGCGCGTCCGCACCCTGCCCGAACCCGACGACCAGGACCTTGTCGCCCGGCTGCGCGGTCTCCAGTGCTTTCACGAGAAGCAGCAGGGGATGGGCCGTTCCCGTGTCGCCGCAGGTCTCCATGAGCGTGTCCGCGACTGCACTCGCCGGCACGCCACACGCCTTGGCCATCGTGGCACCGACCCGCGGGACGACGGACGCCATGAGGAAGGCGGTCACCTCGCCGGGCGCGACACCAGCCTTTTCAAGCGCGGCCTTCACCACGGGCGGCACCAATTGGGCATAGCCCTCGTCGCGGATCCAGCGCTCTTCCCATTGATAGTCGGTCGCCTGGTCCAGCGTGCGGTAATGGTCCACGAAATCCGCGGTGCGCGACGCCGAGGCGCGCAGCACCGCGACCGGCTCACCCTCCCCCACCAGGAGCGCGGCCGCGCCGTCGCCCGTGGTCATCTCGAAGGTCGAAGCGGCGAGGCTCGGCCTTTTCTCCGAAGCGATGACCAAGGTCGTCGACCGGCCATCCAGGGCATCCAGCAATGCGGACGTGCCGCCGCGCTGGCTCGCGGCGCTGTCGCTGGCATTCACCTCCGGGGAGAGCGAAAGCGCATCGCACACCACGGCCGCATTCAGGCGGTCGAGAAACGGCGCGGTCGTGGAGACGAAGCGCAGGCGGGCGACCGTTTCGCGCGCGCCTTCGCCCAGCGCATCGCGGGCCGCTTCCACCGCCATGGTAATGGGATCCTCATCCCAATTGGCCATGGCGCGCTCGCCCTTGGCGAGGCCTTTCAGGGCGCCGTTGAACCATCCATGTGCCTGCGCCACCACGCGGCGGTCGAGGCGCAAGCGCGGCAGATAGGCGCCGAAGGCGAGAATTCCGATGGTCATCGCGGCCTCCTCACACCGGGTCCCAGGAGAACACGTCGGCGGAGCGCTCCAGCGGCACGAATGAGCCTTTCAGCGCCGGAATGCCACGCGAGGCCAAGGTCTCACAGGTCCAGCCCTCGGGGGCATGGACCGAGCGCACGGGCCGCGATTGGCTCATGAGGAAGATCTCGTTCATGCGCACGGCGAAGATCTGGCCGGAAATGTCCTTGGCCCCGTCCGAGAGAAGATAGACGGACAAAGGCGCGATCTTCTCCGGCCCCATGGCCTGCATGCGCGCCACCCGCGCCTTCTCCGCCTCCGTTTCGGTTGGAATGGTGCCGATCAGGCGGCTCCAGGCGAAGGGCGACACGCAATTGGAGCGCACATTGAAGCGCGCCATGTCGAGCGCGATGGATTTGGACAATCCCACGATTCCGAGCTTGGCCGCCGCATAATTGGCCTGGCCGAAATTGCCGATCAGGCCCGAGGTGGAGGTGAAATTCACGAACGCCCCGCTCTCCTGCGCTTTGAAGTGCGGCGCGGCGGCGTGGCACATGTAGAAGGTGCCCATCAGGTGCACCTTGATGACGAGTTCGAAATCCTCGACCGTCATGCGGTGAAAGATGCGGTCGCGCAGGATGCCCGCATTGTTCACGACGCCGTCCACGCGGCCAAATGTGTCGAGCGCGGTCTGGATGATGCGGGCGGCGGACTCTGGCTCGGCCACGCTGTCGCCATTGGCCACCGCGGCGCCGTTCGCAGCGCGGATCTCTTCCACCACTTCCTCGGCCGGGCCGAGGCTCGCGCCCGAGCCATCGGCGGTACCGCCGAGGTCGTTCACCACCACCTTGGCGCCCTCGCGGGCCGCGAGCAGCGCGATCTCGCGCCCGATGCCCCGCCCCGCGCCGGTGACCACGATCACCTTGTCTTCCAATGCCCGTCCGCCGCTCATCCCGTTTCTTCCCTTCTTGAAGCTCCCCCGAGCCGGGGCGCGTTTCCTGCGCGGGTAAAGCCCCGCTGTCTTGGTCACGTTCGCAGAACGCCATGAAGGCGTCAAGAAAATCGAAACATGATTTCACTTGACGAAACGCCAACGCGCGGCACTCTGCTCCCACAAAAGACCGGGAGGATGAAATGGCTCTGCCCTATTCGAGCGAGCATGCGCAGTTCCGCGAAACCGTGCGACGCTTTGTGGACAAGGAAATCGCCCCCCATCACGCGCAATGGGAAAAGGAAGGCGCCATCAGCCGCGAGGCCTGGCGCAAGGCGGGCGAGCAGGGTCTATTGCTGACCAATATCCCGGCGGAATATGGCGGCGGCGGCGCGGACTTCCTGACCAGCGTCATCATGATCGAAGAGATGATGCGCCACGTCTTTTCGGGGCCGGGCTTCCGCCTGCATTCCGATATCGTCGCGCCTTACATTCTTCATCTCGGCACCGAGGCGCAGAAGCAGCGCCTGCTTCCCGCCATGGCGCGCGGAGAGATCATCACCGCCATTGCCATGACCGAGCCCGGCACGGGCAGCGACCTTCAGAACATCCGCACCCTGGCGCGGCGGGACGGCGACGAATTCGTCATTTCGGGCCAGAAAACCTTCATCACCAACGGCCAGTTGGCGGACCTCATCATCGTCGCCTGCAAGACCGACGCGAGCGCCGGGGCGAAGGGCGTCTCGCTGATCCTCGTGGAGGCCGACCGTCCCGGCTTTTCGCGCGGACGGAACCTCGAAAAGGTGGGCATGAAGGCGCAGGACACGTCCGAACTGTTTTTCGACGAAGTCCGTGTTCCCGTGACCAATCTGCTCGGCCAGGAGGGGCGGGGATTCGCGCATCTCATGAGCGAATTGCCCCAGGAGCGGCTGCTGGTGGGCATCACAGCCGTCACAGTGATGGAATCCGCGCTCAACTGGACCCTCGATTATACGCGCGACCGAAAGGCCTTCGGCAAGACCATCGCCGACTTCCAGAACACGCGGTTCAAGCTGGCGGAAGTGAAGACCGACGCCACGGTGGCGCGCACGTTCCTCGACGCCTGCATCGAGCGCCATATGCGCGGGGAACTGGACGTGCCCACCGCCGCCATGTGCAAATGGTGGCTATCGGAACTGGAATGCAAGGTGGTGGACACCTGCCTCCAACTGTTCGGCGGCTATGGCTATATGCGCGAATATCCCATTGCGCGTGCCTATGAGGATGCCCGCGTGCACCGCATCTATGCGGGCTCCAACGAGATCATGAAAGAAATCATCGCCCGCAGCCTCTAAGACGAGCGCGGCCCAAGGCGGGCCGCGCCGTCTTGACGTCTGGTGCTCAGCCGTCCGGCAGGCCGAGCACCGCCTTGGCGACGATGCCACGCTGGATTTCGCTGGAGCCGCCATAGATGGTCGCGGGCCGCGCCAGATAGAACATGGCGAGCGGATCCACGCTCTCATTGCCATAAGCTGCCGGACCGAGGAGCGCCCCCTGCTCGCCCGCGGCTTCCACCGTCAGCTCAGTGATGCGCTGATAGGTGGCGGTGGCGAAAATCTTCAGGATCGAGACGTCCGCCCCGAGCGGCTCGCCCCGCTTCACCTGGTCCGCGAACCGGGCATAAAGCTGGGCGAGATGCGCCACATCCAAGTTCAGCTGAGCGTAGCGGTCCAGAAAGCCGGTATCGCCAAAAGCTCCCGTGCCGCGCGCCAGCGCCTCCAGGCGGTTGAGCGCGCCCTGCGATTGCTTGGGGCTCCCGAGGAAGATGCGTTCGAAGCCAAGCAGCGCCTTAGCCATGGTCCAGCCCTGGTTGGGCGCCCCGACGAGGTTTTCCTTCGGCACCGCGACATCGTCAAAGAAGACCTCGCAGAACTCTTCCTCGTCCGACAGGGTGCGGATCGGGCGGCGGGTGATACCGGGTGTTTTGAGGTCGACCAGCAGGAAGGAGATGCCCTCCTGCTTCTTCGCCGCCTTGTCGGTGCGCACCAGCAGGAAGATGAAGTCGGCATCCTGGGCGAGGGTGGTCCAGGTCTTCTGCCCGTTCACCACATAATGGTCGCCCGCGTCGCGCGCCTCGGTGCGCAAAGCGGCAAGATCCGAGCCGGCATTCGGCTCGGAATAGCCCTGGCACCAGACCTCCTCGGCGCGGGTGATTGGCGGCAGGTAGCGCGCGCGCTGCGCGTCCGAGCCGAACCGCATGAGCAGCGGGCCGAGCATGACCACACCCATGTCCGGCGCGCGCGGAACGCCGAGGCGGTCGAACTCCTCCTGGAAGGCCATCAGCTTGCCGACGGACAAGCCCATCCCTCCGAATTGAGCCGGCCAGCCGGGGCAGATCCAGCCCTTGTCGGCGAGCTTTCGCGTCCAGGGCTCCACTTCCGCCCGCCGCATGCGGCGCGGCTGATGGCGGATTTCTGCAGGGCATTCGGCTTCCACGAAGTCGCGCAGCATGGCGCGGAAGCTCGCCTCATCCATGGCATCGTAAGGAAGTGCGTCTATCTCGCTCATGGCATCCTCAGGCGGCAATCTGGCGGGCGACGATGAGGCCGTAGCGTCGGCGGTGGGCGGCGGCATTCCCGAGCGCGGCGGCTTGTGTCAGCGCCTGGTTGAGGAACAGGCCGATATCGTGCTCCTGGGTGTAGGCGATGGCGCCATGCATCTGGATAGCCTCGCGCGTGACCAACAGCGCGGCCTCGCTTGCCCGGACTTTCGCGGAGGAGGCCGCGCCCGCAAGAAGCACCGGGTCCTGGGCTGTATCCGCCAGCGCGATGGCATGGGTGAGCGCGGCGGCGGTCAATTCCACCTGGACATAAAGGTCAACCGCCCGGTGTTGAAGCACCTGGAAGGCGCCGATGGTCTTCCCGAATTGCTTGCGGGTCTTCAGATAATCGAGCGTGCGCGCCAGGGTCGCGCGCATCACACCGAGGAGCAAGGCGGACTGGATGATGCGGCCCCGGTCGAGCGCCGCATCCAGCGCGCGTTCCGCTTCGCCCGTCCGACCAACGAGGTCATCGTCCGCCACCCTCACATCATCGAACACGAGACTCGACACGTGGCTCCCGTCGGCTGCGCGCGCCGTCGTCCGGCGCAGGCCGGGCGCGCGCGCATCCACATGGTAGAGCACAAGGCCGGCGGGGCCGCGCGCCGCAACGAGCAGATGTCCGCCGTGGGAGGGCACATAATGCGCCGCCCCCTGAAGCCGAAGGACGCTTCCGCCCTCCTGAAGGCGAACCGCTGTCGCATGCGATTCCAGAGCCCCGCCGGACGGCTGAAAGGCGAGCGCA
This sequence comes from Aquabacter sp., assembly GCA_030147645.1. Classification (GTDB taxonomy): domain Bacteria; phylum Pseudomonadota; class Alphaproteobacteria; order Rhizobiales; family Xanthobacteraceae; genus Aquabacter. The sequence goes on from JASBUY010000320.1 coordinate 5,234, forward strand.
TAGGGCGTTCCTTCGGCAATAGAGGCCACGACGCGGGACGCGGCCGCGCCGGTACAGGCGCCCGCTGCCAGCATGGGCACATGCGCGCCATGAATGAGGGGGCCCCCCGCGAGGCCCTTGCCCAGTTCCTCATGGAGCGCCACCGCCTCGCTCAGGCCAAGCCCCCCACCCCTCTCGGCCGGACCCAGCATGGCGGTCCAGCCCAGCCGCGACCATGCGATGAACGCCTCCTGGTCAAGATGGCCGTCAATTTCCCGCAGCCGGCGGGCGCGGCCCACCGTGTCTTCCGCGGCCACATGGCTTACCGCGCTTTCGCGGATCAGAACGGCAATATCATCCGGTGTGTCGCTCGGCTCGGGCACTGGCACCTCCCCTTAATTCGTCAGACACGCGGTCTTTGCGGGCGCGCGTGCGACCTTTGCGCGGAGCATAGGCCTCCACCATTGTTGTTTCAACACACGAAACATGCTTTCATCAAATGAAGAAAAACGGGAGGCTTCATTCATGCCCATCGACGCCGAAAAGCTGTTGAATTGGCCCTTTGACGACCTGGAGCACAGCTATCAGGCGCGCGACACCATCCTCTATGCCCTCGGCGCGGGGTGCGGCAGCGACCCGCTGGACGAAGGCGACCTGCGCTATGTGTATGAGGACGGGCTGGTCGCCCTCCCGTCCATGGCGGTGGTGCTGGGATATCCGGGCTTCTGGTTGAAGGAGCAGAACACGGGCGTGGACTGGCAGCGGCTGCTGCACGGCGAACAGGGCATGGTCCTTCACCGCCCCCTGCCTGTCTCCGGCACGGTCATCGGGCGGACGAAAGTCACGGGGCTCGTGGACAAAGGCGAGGGCAAGGGCGCGCTGCTTTATTCCAAGCGCGACGTGTTCGACAAGGCGAGCGGTGACCTCCTCGCGACCCTCACCTCGACCTCCTTCTTGCGCGGCGATGGCGGATTCGGTGGGGCGAGCGGTCCGGCGCGCGCTTTTCATCCCATCCCGCCCCGCGCGGCGGATGCGAGCCTGGACCTGCCCACGCTCCCGCAGGCGGCGCTCATCTATCGGCTATCCGGCGACTATAATCCGCTCCATGCAGACCCGAAGGTGGCCGCAGCAGCGGGCTTTCCGCGCCCCATCTTGCACGGCCTCTGCACCTATGCCGTCGCCTGCCGTGCCGTGTTGCGGCTCGCATGTGTCAATGAAGCGCATCGCCTCAAAGCGATGGAGGTCCGCTTCTCCGCGCCAGTTTTTCCGGGTGAAACCATCCGCACGGAGATCTGGCGCGACGGGGCCGAATTGGCGTTCCGTTGCTGGGCGGTGGAGCGAAACGTGAAGGTGCTCGACAACGGGCGCGCGCAAATCGCCGGGTGAGCTGGCGGACTGCCTCAGATGCGGACCAAAAGCAGCGCGAGGCACCACAGAAGGATGGCCGCCGGTACGAAGCGGCCATTCCATTTCAGCCCCACCAAGGCGGGCGGCCGACCGATGACGGCCGAGGCCATGACCAGGCTCGACATGAGCGGGCCGAAGCCGATGATGCAAGCCCAACCGCCCGCCAGCGCGAGCAGGATGTTGGCCTCGCTCAGTCCCGGAACGGTGATCGAGGAGAGGGTCGCGGCGAGGATCGAGGCTGAGATCATCGGATTGATCCCGAGCAGACCCGCCCCCACCACCGCCAGCGACAAGCCGGCAGCGAAGACGCCTGCGGGGGCATCCAAGGAAACAATGGCGGATTCCAGCGCGGCGCGCGGCGCGAGATCCGCCAGGATCACGCCGAGTAGGCCGGACGCCGCGAAGATCGCGATTTCATTGGCATAGTTCGGCCAGCGGGCGACGCCTTTGTCGCGCAGGGTTCGAGCGGCGTGGGAGAGCGGCGCCTGCCTTTGCCTCAGCGCACTGCCGATCAGCCACGCAACGGCATAGAGCGGCACGAGGTTGATGAGGATCGCCTGGAAGGAAAAATGCGTGAGAAACTCCGCCGCAAGCGCGAGCCCCGAGAGCGCAGCGATATGGGCGACCAGCGCAGCCACCGCCCACGCACCGCCGGGATCAGCGCGCGCGGCGCGCGGTCGGGTGGCACGTGGGTTTTCCAACAGATCGAACACGAGGCCAAGAGCCATGAAGAGAACGGCCGCAGCGAAGCCGTAGGGCGCCACATCGGCCCAGGCGACGTCCGGCATGCAGGCGAGGAGGAGATTGAGCGCCAGCCCGAGCGGCGACCAGAAGGCGATGGAAGAGAAGCCGCGCAGCACCGCCAGGGTCATGCGCTTCTCCCGCAATTCCACCACCCGCACCTCGCCAAAGGCCGCGTCCAGAGTGTTGGCGCGCTTCGTCATGTCCAGCAGCAAGGCCAACCCGCCGATATTGAGCAGGATGCCGAAGATGTGCCCGCCCGCCGTCAGGGCGGCATAGCGACGGCTCGGCGGCTGGTTCACCAGCAGCCGGCCCGCGCGCTCCACGGTCGCTGAGGCATCGGCTGCAGCGCGCAGCAGCGCGAGCGCCGCCACGAAAGCGGGAAAGAAGGTCATGCGCGAGAGGGCGGCGAGCAGCGTATCGCCGCCCGAAGGCCGCAGGAGGACCAGAAGGCCTAGGGCGCAGCATAGCAGCAGCAATGCCTTGGCGGTCACCATGATGCGCGGCCAGCAGCAGACGAAATAGACGATGAGCAAAGGCGTCGCGAGCGCGCCCGCCCAGCGCCAACCGAGCAGAACGTCGGCATCCACAAGCGGCAGTAGGACAGCGAGGCTCAGGGCCGCGCGCGTCAGCGGCGGGGGCGCCTCGGAGATCGCGCGGGCGCCGTCAGTGTCCAAGTGAGACAAGCCCGTCCAAGCGGCGAACGGCGGCGGCGGCTTCGTTCACCAGTTGGCGGACGATGGCGGCGAGTGGCGCCACCTCATTGGTGAAGGCCAAGGCCTGCCCCATGGCGAGGGCGCCGCGCGTGGTGTCGCCGCTCACATAGGCTTCGCGCCCGATGCGTCCGGACATGAGGGGCAGGATGGTCTCCAGCGAGCCCTCCCCACGCGCCTCGATGGCGGCGACCGTCTCCGCCGTTTCGTTACGCAGGATGCGGACCGTGTTCCGCAACGACTGCATCACCAGCATGGTGTCGCCCTCGCTGGCCCGCGCGACCTTCCGCTTGAAGTCGGGATGCGCCCAGATTTCTTCCGCCACCAGAAAGCGGGTGCCGATAATGACCCCGTCCGCGCCCATGGCGAGCGCGGCTGCGATCTGCGCTCCCGTGCCCACGCCGCCGCCAATGCAATAGGGAATGGACAGGCGCCGCGCCGCAAGCGCCGCCTGGACGAAGCTCCCCACCAATTCCATGCCGGGATGGCCACCACATTCATAGCCGACGATGGAAACCGCATCGACGCCGGCCTGCTCGGCGCTTTGCGCGTAGCGCACGGCCGGCACCTTATGGATGATCTTCACTCCCGCCTCGTGCAGCAGCGGGACATATTGGGCGGGGCTGCGGCCCGCCGTTTCCACGAAGGCGACGCCTTCATCCACCACCACCTTCATGATGGCATCGACCCGTTCGTGCTGGGCGAGCTTCGGCAGCATCGAGACGTTGACGCCGAACGGCTTGCCCCCGGTGAGATCGCGGCAGCGCCGGATTTCGGCGATCAGGCTCTTATCGTCCGGAAAGCTCGCGGCGGTGATGAAACCCATGATTCCGGCATTCACCGCAGCTGCCACATAATCGGCGTTGGCGAGCCACTGCAGCCCACCGGCGAGGATCGGCGCCCGGATGCCGAACAGCGAGGTGATGCGTGTCGAGAACGCCACTTTCTGCTCCCCCGTGCGGTTGAGATCCTGCAGCACTGCCGCGTCGTCCATCTCGTCCTCCCCGCGCCCGGATCCGCATTTGTCGTCCTGCCGCTCTTTTCCCGGGGCGCGCGCCGGCGGCACCGACGACTGTTTCACGCCCCTCATTGGAACGTCAATATCTCGAAATTGCATTTCAGCAGTCGAAATGAATGTTGCCTGCCGTCCGGGGACCCGCTATCGTTCCGTCACTACCGCTCCGCAAAGACGGGACGGGACACCGCGCGCAGAGCCGAACAATCGGCCGGGTCGCTGAGGAGGAGAACGCCAAATGATTTCGCGCCGCCAGTTCACCATCGGCGGGCTCACGGCCGCCGTGGCCGCGCCCTTCGTGCGCCCGTCCTATGCGGCCGGCGGCACGGTGCGGATCGGACTGATCCAGTCGATGAGCGGCTCGCTCGCCCCCTATTCGCAAGAGGGGCAGCCGGCGCTGGACTACATCACCAAGAGAATCAACGACGGCGGCGGCATCAAAAGCCTTGGTGGCGC
>JASBUY010000322.1 GCA_030147645.1 Aquabacter sp.
GCCAGCGGTCCAGCGTGTCGAGGGCGTCCAGCAGGTCCTGGGAGAAGTCGGTGATCTTCAGGAACCACTGGGCGAGCTTGCGCCGCTCCACCACGGCGCCCGAGCGCCAGCCGCGCCCGTCAATGACCTGCTCGTTGGCGAGAACGGTATTGTCCACCGGGTCCCAATTGACCTCGCTCTCCTTGCGATAGGCGAGGCCCGCCTCCAGAAAATCAAGGAAGATGCGCTGCTGCTCGGCATAATAAGAGGGATCGCAGGTGGCGATCTCGCGGTCCCAGTCCAGCGACAGCCCGAGCAGCTGCAGCTGCTCCTTCATGGAGGCGATGTTCTCGTAGGTCCATTCCTTGGGATGGATGCCGCGCTCGATGGCAGCATTCTCCGCCGGCAGTCCGAACGCATCCCAGCCCATGGGGTGCAGCACGTTGAAGCCGCGCATCCGCTTGTAGCGGGCCAGCACGTCGCCCATCACATAATTGCGCCCGTGGCCGATATGGATGCGTCCCGACGGATAGGGAAACATCTCCATCACGAAGAATTTCGGGCGCGGATCGTCGTTGCGCGTGCGGAAGATGCCGCGCTCGCGCCAGATCTTCTGCCATCGGGGTTCGGCGTCGCGGGCGTTGTAGCGGTCTGCGGTCATGGTCTCGTGCGGGTTCTAAAGCGGCGGGACTAGGACAGAAAGCGGGGCACGGGTCAACCGCCGCCGCGAGCATTTGCGCGGCTCGGCCTTGCCTTGAGGGGCGCCATCGGCCATCAAACAGTGAAACGTGGGTTGGAGGCGGACAGGGTGAAGCATGGCTTGATGAAGAGCGCCACGCTGGGCGCCGCCGTAGGGTCATTGGCTCTGGTCGTATCGTCCGCCGCCATCGCGGCCGTGCCGGGGGCCAAGGCGATCGCCGGATCGGAACTCTCGGTCCTCTGGGCCATCCCGTTCGCGGGCATGCTGTTGTCCATCGCGCTCTTCCCGCTGCTAGCCAATCGCTTCTGGCACCACCATTACGGCAAGGTCGCGCTGTTCTGGGCGCTCGCCTTTGCGGTCCCCTTCGCACTGACCCATGGCGCGGACCTCACCGCCCATGAAGTGGTCCACACCGCCCTGCTTGAATATATCCCCTTCATCATCCTGCTGTTTGCGCTGTTCACAGTGTCGGGCGGCATTCTGGTGGTGGGCAACATCCACGGCAGCCCGGCCACCAACACCGCCATCCTGGCCTTCGGCACCGCCATCGCGAGCCTGATCGGCACCACCGGAGCCTCCATGGTGCTGATCCGCCCGCTACTGCGCGCCAATGACGACCGACGCTACAATGTTCACACCGTGGTCTTCTTCATCTTCCTGGTGTCGAACATTGGCGGCTCACTGACACCGCTGGGCGATCCACCGCTCTTCCTCGGCTTCCTGAAGGGCGTGAGCTTCTTCTGGACCACCACCCATTTGTTCCACGACACTGCCCTCGTCGCCGGCATCCTGCTGGTGGTGTTCTATTTCCTGGACCGCTATTTCTACGCCAAGGAAGGCGCCAAGCGCCCCGATCCGACGCCCGACACTGAGCGCGTCACGGTGCGGGGCCTGCAAAATATTCCTCTGCTCGCCGGCATCATCGGCGCCATCCTGCTCAGCGCACTGTGGAAGCCAGGCATCACCTTCCACATTTACGGGACGGCGGTGGAGCTTCAGTGGGTGGTACGCGACGTCCTGCTCATCGTGATCGCCTTCCTCTCGCTCGCCATCACGCCGCGTCTCGTTCGCGAGCGCAACGGCTTCGACTGGGAGCCCATCAAGGAGGTGGCGAAGCTGTTCGCGGCGATCTTCCTCACCATCATCCCGGTCATCGCCATTCTGCGTGCAGGTCCCGCAGGCGCCTTCGCGCCGCTGGTGGACCTCGTGACGGATGATCGCGGCGCACCGGTCAATGTCTGGTATTTCTGGCTGACCGGCGGCTTGTCCTCCTTCCTGGACAATGCGCCGACCTATCTGGTGTTCTTCAATCTCGCCGGGGGCGATGCCGCCCGCCTCATGGGGCCGCTCGCGGTGACGCTGGAAGCCATCTCGGCGGGCGCGGTTTTCATGGGCGCGATGACCTATATCGGCAATGCACCGAACTTCATGGTGCTCTCCATCGCCCGGCACCGGGGCGTGAAGATGCCGAGCTTCTTTGGCTATATGGCTTGGTCGGGCCTCTTCCTGCTGCCCTGCTTCGCGCTCCTCACTTGGCTCTATTTTCTTTAGGCGCATCGACATGAGAAAAGGCCCGGCCGCATCGCGTCCGGGCCTTTTTTATTCGCCGAGGCGCATCAGCCGGCGCGGGTGCGGATCCATTCGATGATGCCGGAAAAATCCTTGCCGGCATTCCCCTCGTCCGCGAAGGCCGCATAAAGCTCGGCCGCCGCCGCGCCGAGCGCGGTAGACGCGCCCGCCTGCCCTGCCGCCTCCTGCGACAGGTTTAGATCCTTCAGCATGAGGGCCGCGGCAAAGCCTGGCGCATAGCCCCGATTGGCGGGGCTCGCCGGCAATGGACCGGGCACGGGGCAATAGCTGGTGAGCGACCAGCACTGGCCCGAGGAAGTGGAGGCGACATCATAAAGCGCCTGATGCGACAAGCCGAGTTTCTCGCCCAGCACGAACGCCTCGCACACGCCGATCATGGAAATGCCGAGGATCATGTTGTTGCAGATCTTCGCCGCCTGGCCGGCGCCGGCATCGCCGCAATGGACGATCTTCTTGCCCATCTGGGCAAGCACCGGCTGCGCCGTGGCGAACGCCTCGGGCGTGCCGCCGCACATGAAGGTCAGCGTCGCCCCCTCGGCTCCGCCCACGCCCCCCGATACCGGGGCGTCCAGCGTCTCGTGCCCAGCCGCGCGGCCCGCCTCATGGAAAGTGCGCGCCGAGGCGACATCAATGGTGGAACTGTCGATAAACAGGGTGCCCTTGGGCGCCGCCGCGAACAGGCCTTCGGTGGCTGCCACCACATGCTTGCCGCTTGGCAGCATGGTGACGACGATTTCCGCATCGCGCACCGCATCGGCGGCACTTTCGGCGATGGCGACGCCGCGCGCACGGGCGGCCTCAACCATGGCCGGAGCGAGATCGAAGCCGCTGACCGCGTGCCCCGCTTTCACAAGATTGCCGGCCATGGGTCCGCCCATATTGCCGAGCCCGATGACTGCGATTTTGGCCATGATGACCTCCCTGCCGTGTCGCCTGTTGCGGTCGCTCAGTTCCCCCGCGCCACCAGAGCGCGCGAAATGATGAGCCGCATGATTTCGTTGGTGCCTTCCAGGATCTGGTGGACCCTCAGGTCGCGCACGATCTTTTCGACGCCGTAATCGGCGAGATAGCCGTAGCCGCCGTGCATCTGGAGTGCCTGATTGGCAACCTCGAAGCCGGCATCGGTCACATGGCGCTTGGCCATGGCACACAGGCGGGTGGCCTGCGGATCCGCACCGTCAAGGGCGGCGGCGGCGCGCCACAGGAAGGTGCGGGCCACCTCAAGGCTGGTTTCCATGTCCGCGAGGCGGAACTGGAGGGCCTGGAACTCGTTCAGCGCCTTCCCGAAGGCCTTGCGTTCGCCCATGTAGCCGAGCGCCTTCTCGAACGCGGACTGGGCGCCCCCCAGTGAGCAGGCGGCAATGTTGAGCCGCCCGCCGTCGAGCCCCGCCATGGCGAACTTGAAGCCGTCGCCTTCAGCGCCGAGGCGGTTTTCCACGGGGATGCGGCAATTCTCGAAGATGACCGCGCGGGTGGGCTGCACCTTCCAGCCCATCTTCTTCTCGTTGGCGCCGAAGGAGAGGCCGGGCGTGCCCACCTCCACCAGAACCGCCGACACGCCGGAGGGGCCGGGGCCGCCGGTGCGCACCATCACCACATAAAGGTCGGCCGCGCCCGCGCCCGAAATGAATTGCTTCTGGCCGTCCAGCACATAATGATCGCCCTCGCGCACCGCGCGGGTCTTCAGCGCCGCCGCGTCCGAGCCGGAGCCGGGCTCGGTGAGGCAATAGGCGCCCACAAGCTCCATGCTGCACAGCTTCGGCAGGAAACGCGCGCGCTGCGCGTCATCGCCGAACTTGTCGATCATCCACGCCACCATATTGTGGATGGAGAGATAGGCCGAGGTGGCCGGGCAGCCGGTGGCGAGCGCCTCGAAGATCAGGGCGGCATCGAGCCGGGAGAGGCCCGACCCGCCGAAATCCTCGCGCACATAGATCCCACCCATCCCGAGTGCCGAAGCCGCCTTGAGGGTGGGCACCGGGAAATGCTGCGCCTCGTCCCATTCCAAAGCGAAGGGCGCGATCTGCTCGCGGGCGAAATCCTGCGCCATTTCCCGGACGGCGCGCTGGTCGTCATTCAGGTCGAACATCTTAGGGACGCCATTGCGAAAGAGGGATGATGTGCCGCGCGAGCCGCGTGCGGGCGAACTTGCGCACAAGGCGCGCGTCCGCAGTCACGAGCGGCAGGTCGAACTGCGCGGCACCGGCGAGATACAGGCAGTCATAGACGGGATGGTCGTGTGCGCAGGCCATCTGAAACGCCGCGCTCATGAGGTGGTCCACCTCGAAGGTCGCCGTGAGATAATTGGGCAGGAGACGCAGCGCCTCGTCACCTGTCTCAACCGTGAGGTCCTGCCGGCGGACCTTTTTCCAGATCGCATTCGCCACCTCCCCCAACAGTATTTTTGGCGCGTGAATTTCCTCCGCGCGTTCAAGCAGGAAGAGGGCGCTTTCCACGTCCTCTTCCTTCGCCAGCCACTTCACCGCGACGCTCGCATCGACGATGACGCTGGCGCTCATTCCAAGCCTTCGCGGATCTCATCCGACGTTAGGGGCGCTGACACCTTCAGCGTCCGGGAATGAAGATACCGCGTCGCGGCCAGCCGCTCCTGCGGCGTGAAAGCCCGGTTCCGCTCAAGAAGATCGCGGATTTCTTGTTCCAGCGAATGCCCGTTGCGCTTGGCCCGCTCGCGATAGACGTCGAGCGTGGCGTCGGGAACGTTGCGGATCAAGACCTGCGCCATGGGAACCTCCTGCGCGCCACTCTGTGCTATCAAAAAATGATAGCACAGAGTGTGCGACACAAGATCAGCCCATGGTCGGAATGACGAACTCCGCGCCGTCCTTCACGCCGGAGGGCCAGCGGGACGTGACGGTCTTGGTCTTGGTGTAGAACCGCACACCATCCGGGCCGTGCTGGTTGAGATCGCCGAAGCCCGAGCGCTTCCAGCCGCCGAACGTGTGATAGGCGATCGGAACCGGGATCGGCACATTGATGCCGACCATGCCCACATTCACCTTGGAGGCGAAGTCGCGGGCGGCATCGCCGTCGCGGGTGAAGATGGCGACGCCATTGCCGTATTCATGCTCGGTGGGCAGGCGCAGGGCTTCCTTATAGTCCTTGGCGCGCACCACGGAGAGGACGGGACCGAATATCTCTTCTTTGTAGATGCGCATGTCCGCCGTCACATGGTCGAACAGGCAGCCGCCCAGATAGAAGCCGTTCTCGTAGCCCTGGAGCTTGAAGCCGCGTCCGTCCACCAGGAGCTTCGCGCCTTCCTGGACGCCGATATTCACGTAATTGGTGACGCGCTCCAGCGCCTCGCGGGTGACGAGAGGGCCGAAATCGGCGGTGACGTCCGTAGACGGGCCGATCTTGAGGCTCTCCACGCGCGGCACCAGCTTTTCGAGCAGGCGCTCGGCGGCGTCCTGGCCCACCGGCACTGCGACGGAGATGGCCATGCAGCGCTCGCCGGCCGAGCCATAGCCCGCGCCGATCAGCGCGTCCACGGCCTGATCCATGTCCGCGTCGGGCATGATGATCATGTGGTTCTTGGCGCCGCCGAAGCCCTGGCAGCGCTTGCCGGTCGCAGCGGCGCGCGAATAGATGTACTGGGCGATGCCCGAGGAGCCGACGAAGCCCACGGCCTGGATGTCCGGATCGTCCAGGATGGCATCCACCGCCACCTTGTCGCCGTTCACCACATTGAGCACGCCCGCCGGAAGACCGGCTTCAATCATCAGTTCGGCAAGCTTCATGGGCACGCCGGGGTCGCGCTCGGACGGCTTCAGGATGAAGGAATTGCCGCAAGCGATGGCCGGGCCGAACTTCCACATGGGGATCATGGCCGGGAAGTTGAACGGCGTGATGCCGGCCACGACGCCCAATGGCTGGCGCATGGAATAAACGTCGATGCCGGGGCCGGCGCCGTCGGTGAACTCGCCCTTCAGGAGATGGGGAATGCCGCAGGCGAACTCGATCACTTCCAGGCCGCGCTGAATGTCGCACTTTGCGTCCGGCACGGTCTTGCCATGCTCGCGGGCGAGCAGGTCGGCGAGCGCGTCATAGTCGCGCTGCACCAGTTCCAGGAATTTCATGAGAACGCGCGCACGGCGCTGGGGATTGGTGTTGGCCCAGCCCACCTGCGCGGCCTTGGCATTCTCCACAGCCGCCCGCATCTCGGCAGCGGAAGCGAGGGCGACCCGCCCCACGACCTCGCCCGTCATGGGCTGCCAGACGTCGGAATAACGGCCGGACGTCCCGGGCACGTGCTTTCCGCCAATGAAATGGCCGATCTCTCGCATGATGCGTCTCCCCTTGGAGCAGTGGTGCTGTTTTCTGTTGGCCGGCACAATGGCGTATGATTTTTTGCACCTCCAGCGAAATCTTTGCACCTCCATTGTGCGGATTTTCACATGACCGCCGCCGAATTCGAATGGTCCGACTTGCGTTTTTTCCTCGCCGTGGCTCGCACAGGGAAGCTCACCCTCGCCGCGCGCCATCTGGCAGTGGAGCATTCCACTGTGAGCCGGCGGATCGCTGCCCTGGAGGCCAGCCTCGGCGCCAAGCTGTTCGACCGCCACCCCGCAGGGTATGGGCTGACCGCCCAGGGCGAGCGCCTGTTCGCTTCGGCCGAAGCCATGGAGACGCTGGCCACCGCTGTTCAGCAGGACATTGGCGGGGCGGATCTCGGCGTCTCCGGCACCGTGCGCGTGGGCGCGCCAGACGGCTTCGGCACGGTCTTCCTCGCGCCCTGCCTCGGCCGGCTCGCGCAGGCGCACCCCGCGCTTGAAATCCAGCTGCTGGCCATGCCGCGCGTCTTCAACCTCACGAAGCGCGAGGCGGACATCGCCATCTCGCTAAGCCGCCCCAAGCACGGGCGGCTGCATGCGCGCAAGCTGACCGACTACGAGCTTCGCCTGTATGCCGCGCAGGACTATCTTTCGGCGCAGGGTCCCATCGAGACCCGCGCAGCGCTGTTGCGCCACACCTTCATTTCCTATGTGGACGACCTGCTCTATGCGCCCGAGCTGGATTATACGCCGCTCGTTACCCGCGACCTGCGCCCGCGCCTGAAGAGTTCCAGCGTCGTGGCCCAATACCGGGCGGTCAAAGCCGGTGCGGGGGTCGCGGTCCTGCCCCGCTTCATGGCGGATGCGGATAAGGACCTCGTTCCGCTGCTCGCGGACGATGTGCGGCTCACCCGCACCTTATGGCTGATCACCCATGCCGACACCCGCACCCTGGCGCGGGTCCAGGTGGCAGCGAACTTCATCGCACGGGAAGTTCAGGAGCAGCGGGCTCTTTTCACGCCCCAGGAGGACGCGCGCCGGCGGCCGTGAGGCTGGGCCAGGCGGCCAGCGCCGCCCGGGCGATCGCTTCCAGCTTTCGGCGGTCGGCGCCATCGCGCGCCTCGATCGACATGCCGTGCTGGACGCAAGCATAGAATGCGGCAATGGCCGCGATGTCCACGCCCGCCGGCAGTTCACCCTCTTCGACCGCCCGGCGCAAACGGGCGGAGATCTGCGCCTCACCCTCGGCCCGCGCCTGCACAGCCACGGCGCCCAGCCGCTCGCATCCGAGTTCCGCCACCGCCGAAAGCGTCACCATGCAGCCAGCCGGACGGTCGTCGCCGGGCAGATTCGCGGCGGACGCCATGAGCAGCGCCTCGATGCTCGCGCGCGCCGTGGGTGCCGAGTTGAAACCGCCCCAGACGGCACATGAGGCCGCCTGCCCGTAATGGCGCAGGGCGGCCTCATAGAGGTCCGCTTTGCTGCCAAAGGCGGCGTAGAGGCTGGGCGCATTGATGCCCATGGCCGCACAGAGTTCCGCCATGGACGTGGCGCTGAAGCCCTTACGCCAGAAAACGTCCATCGCGGCACTCAATGCCGCGTCCCGATCGAAGGCCCTGGGCCGTCCGCGTGCCGACATGTCCGGCTCCCGCTTATTTTTGTATCGTCCATTAAATAATGCCTTGACCGACCCATGCGAGTCTATTTATGTAACGATCATTAAATAAATCTCTCCCCAGGAGTGCATCGTGGACCACACAGGACTGGACCTCGCCGGCAAGAAAGCCCTCGTCACCGGCGCCAGCCGGGGCATTGGAGCAGCCATCGCCCTCACCCTCGCCAAAGCGGGCGCGGACGTGGCCATCACCTATGAACGCTCCGCCGACCGCGCCGCCGAGGTGGTGCGCGGCATCGAGGCATTGGGACGCCGGGGGCTCGCGATCCAGGCGGACAGCGCGGACGCGGCGGCGGTGGAAGCAGCCGTGAAACAGACGGCCGACGCCTTTTCCGGCTTCGACATCCTCGTGAACAATGCCGGAATTGGCCGGGGCGGCCCGCTGGAGACCATGAGCCTTGAGGATATCGACGCCCTCATCGGTGTGAACATCCGGGGGGTCGTCCTCACCATCCGCGCCGCCATTCCCCTGCTGTCGGACGGCGGCCGGATCATCAATATCGGCTCTTGCCTCGGCGAGAGGGTCGCACTGCCCGGCATCAGCGTCTATTCCATGACCAAGTCCGCCTTGGTCTCGCTCACGCGCGGCCTCAGCCGCGATCTTGGTGCGCGCGGCATCACCGTAAATGTCGTCCAGCCCGGCTCCACCGATACCGACATGAACCCGGCGGAGGGGCCGAACGGCGCTGCCCAGCTCGCTCAAATGGCGCTCAAGCAGTTCGGGACGCCACAAGACATTGCCGACATGGTGGCATTCCTCGCCGGACCCTCCGGCCGGCAGATTACCGGCGCGAGCTTCACCGTCGACGGCGGCGCCAACGCCTGAGCGCGGGGAACCCTGGCGTGCGCAGCGGCTGGCGCCGCGCACGCACCTTGACGATGGCGTCCCACGCGCTTATACGAGCGCCTTCCCGACAAGACGGGTGGGCGACGAAGGGCCGGACGGCCCTGGACACCCCCGTCTTCGCGCAACGAATTTGAAGGACTTCTGCCATGTCCCGGCGGTGCGACCTGACCGGCAAGGCGGTTCTGACCGGCCACCTCGTGAGCCACTCGAACCGCAAGACCAAGCGCCGGTTTCTGCCGAACCTGTGCAACGTCACGCTCCAGAGCGAGACGCTGAACCGTTCTGTGAAGCTTCGCATCAGCGCCAATGCGCTGAAGAGCGTCGATCACCGCGGTGGCCTTGACGCGTTCCTGAAGAAGGCCCGCGAGGAAGAGCTGTCCCCGGTGGCGCGCGAGCTGAAGCGCCAGATCGCGAAGGCGACCGCCGAGGCTGCCTCGGCCGCCTGACGCCGTGGCGTCGCGTCATCTTCTGCTGACTTCTGAGCCGCGGGCGTTCACGCTCGCGGTTTTCTGCATGTGCGCGGCAGTTCTCGCCGCCAACATCCTGGTGCAGTTTCCTTTCACGCCATTCGGGCTGGAGGATTTCCTCACCTGGGGCGCCTTCACCTATCCCGTGACCTTCCTGGTCAACGATTTGACCAACCGCCGGCTGGGACTCGTCCGCACCCGGCGGGTGGTCTATGTGGGATTTGCGCTCGCCGTCCTGCTGTCCGCGTGGTTCGCAAGCCCGCGCATCGCGCTCGCCTCGGGCCTGGCCTTCCTGTCCTCGCAATTGCTGGATGCGACCGTCTTCAACCGGCTACGACGCCGCGCCTGGTGGGTGCCGCCGCTCTCCTCCGGCTTCATCTCCGCAGCTCTCGATACGGCCGTGTTCTTCTCTCTCGCCTTCGCGGGAACGGGTCTGCCGTGGCAGAACTGGGCGCTGTTCGATTATGGCGTGAAGCTTGCCATGATTGCCCTGTTCCTCGGCCCCTATCGCGTGCTGATCGACCGCATGCCCGCCTTTCAGGGCGTGGACACAACGTCCGTATCCTCCCGCCTCTGAGGCCGTGACCGTCAGACCATGTCGCGCAGGGCGCGGCGGATGATCTTGCCCGTAGAGGTCATGGGCAGGGCGTCGAGATAGGCGAAGGCGCGGGGATATTCATAGCCGGCGAGCGCCGCGCGCACGTGCTGCTGGATTTCAGCTTCCAGGGCCGCGCTCGGCTCGCAACCCGGCTTCAGCACGAGAAAGGCCTTCACGATCTCGGTGCGGACGGGGTCGGGCACCCCCACCACTGCCGCCAGGGCGACGGCGGGATGGCGCAAAATCACATCTTCGATCTCGGTCGGCCCTATCCGGTAGCCGGCGGAAGTGATGATGTCGTCGTCGCGGCCCTGGAAGAAGATGTAGCCTTCATCATCCATCTGCGCCATGTCGCCGGTCAGCATATAGCCGCCGCGCAGCTTCTCGGCGGTCGCATCGGGGCGGTTCCAATAGCCGAGGAACATCACGGGGTTGGGCGCGCGCACCGCGATCTGCCCCATTTCGCCGGGCGCGCAGCGCGTGCCGTCGTCCCGCAGAAGAACGACGTCATGGCCGGGAATGGGCTTTCCCGTCGCGCCGGCGCGGGCAACCCCCATCTGGGCACAGGAGCCGATGACGTAATTGCATTCGGTCTGGCCATAAAATTCGTTGACCGGCACGCCAAGCGCCTCGCGGCCCCAGGCGAAGGTCTCGGCGCCCAACGCCTCGCCAGCCGAACCGACGCTGCGCAGATCAAAGCCGTAGCGCGCCCGGGGGCGCAGCACGGCGCGCATCATCTTCAGCGCGGTCGGCGGGATGAACACGTTGCGGATTTCCGCTGTCGCGAGCAGCGCAAAGGCCGCCTCGGGATCGAACTTGCCCGGCGGCTGAACCACCACCGGCACACCATGGACCAGCGAGGGCAGCACCGTATTCAGCAATCCGCCCGCCCAGGCCCAGTCGGAGGGCGTCCACATGCGATCGCCATCTTGCCCGGGAAAGCCATGGGTATAGGTCTGCCCCGTCACATGGGGAATGAGGACCCGATGGGCATGGAGCGCACCCTTGGGGCGCCCGGTCGTGCCGGACGTGTAGATCATCAAAGCGGGGTCGTCGGCGCTGCTGGTGAGGGGCAGCGGTGAAGCGTCCTGCCCCTCCATGAGGCACGCGAAGCTCTCAACCCCCGGAGCTTCCCCATCCAGGCAGATGCGCAGAGACAGGGTGTGCGGCGGCTCAGCCACCTTGGCAAGGCCCGCAGCGTCCGCGATCAGCCCCTTGGCGCCGGAATCCTCCAGGCGATAGCGGATCGCCTCCACGCCAAAGACCGAGGCGAGGGGCACAGCGATGGCATTGAGCTTATAAAGCGCAAGATGGGAAATGAGCACCTCTGGCGATTGCGGCGCGAGGATCGCAACCCGGTCGCCGGCCTGGATGCCCTTCGCAGCAAGCCCTCGCGCCAAGCGATTTGAGGCGTTCGCCAAGGCCCCATAGCTGAGGGGAGACAGCGTGTCGCCGGCAACCGTGAAGAGGGCCGGACGATCAGGCGCGCGCGCGGCCCAGCCGTCGCAAGCGTGGGCAGCCATATTGTAGCGCGGGGGAACGGACCAGGCGAAACCGGCCCGCGCCCGCTCGTAATCGGTCCTCTCCAGCACGTCGGGCGCGTCCTGCATAAGACTTGGGCAGGGCGCACCTTAATCGGGCTATCGCAGCGCGTCCAATTTTTTGTGCACTGCAAAGGCGCCGGCTATTTTTCCGGCTGGGCCAGCACCAGCGCCCAATAGACCTTATATTTCGAGCGCGGCGCGAAGGCGGTGGCGATGCCCATGCGCGTCACGCCGGGGGTGAGCATGTTCTGATTGTGCGGCGGGGAGTCCCGCCAGCCGGAAAAGGCTTCGGCGAGGGTGTGATACCCCGCCCCCACATTCTCCACCGCGATCTTAGGATCGAAGCCGGACGCCTTCATGCGCATGACAAAGGTGCGCCCGCCCACTTCGTGAGAGAGCTTGTCGGCCGCCGCCATGGCATTGGCCTGCTCCTGCGCCACCTTGGACAATTCGGGGTCGATGGTGACCTGCGAGAGCCCCTTAGTGCCGCGATAGGCATTGAGGATGGAGGCCGCTGCTGCGGGGTCCACCGGCTGGCCGGTCTTGGCGAGGTCGTCATAGAAGGTGGGCTTGGTATCCACCGGAGCGGACCCGCACGCGGCGAGGCCGAGCGCGAGGGGGAGAAGAAGCAAAAGAGAGCGGCGCATGACGGCCTCGTGGGAAGAATTGGCGCGAATGAGAGGCCCCTGAGGTTGAGGAAGTGTTAGCGTCAGGCGCGCACTTCGCCGCCCGAGGCGGCGGGAGGCAAGTCGAGGGCGGGCGGGTCGGGCAGGACCGGAGGAGGCGCGGACGGCGGAGGCACGAGATCCACAGGCGCGCGGGCGAGGGAGGCCCAGGGCTGGCAGGCCATGCCGACCCCCGCTTTGCGGAACCGCGTCAGGATGGAGAAGTGCAGGTCGCTCTTCACCGTGAGGGCATAGTCAACATTGGCCACCACGCAGCGCAGCTCGAATTGCAGGCCGGTATCGGCGAATTTCGTAAGGAAGACACGGGGCGGGGGGGACTGGATCACTTGCGGGTGATCGCAGGCCGCAGCGACCAGAAGATCGCGCACCGCGTCCATGTCCACGTCATAGGTCGTGTTGACGATGACGATCACTCGGCCTGTGGTGTTGGAATGGGTGAAATTCTTCACCATGCCGGTGATGAGGTCCGAGTTCGGCACGATCACGGTGGACCGTTCAAAGGTCTCGATCTCGGTCGCGCGCACGCTGATGCGGCGCACATAGCCTTCCTCGCCCTTCACATTGATGGTGTCGCCGACACGGATCGGCCGCTCCGCCAGGAGGATCAGGCCGGAGACGAAGTTGGACACGATGGACTGAAGGCCGAAACCGATACCGACCGAGAGCGCACCGGCGACCAGCGCGACATTCTCCAGGTTGAGGCCCACCTCGCTCATGGCGATGGCGATGGCGACGATGGTGCCGAGATAGCCCACGACCGTCGCGATGGAGGTCTGAAGGCTCGGCTCCAAGTCCGTGCGCGGCAGGACGGTGTTGGAGATCCAGCGCTGGAAGGCGCGCGCGAGGAATACGCCGAACAACAGCAGCAGCACCGAGTAGAGCACGCTCCAGAGCGTGATCGTTGTGTTGCCGATGCGCATGGCGAAGGTGGCACGCTGGATCGTGTCCACCATGTCGGCTGTCGAACTCCAGCTGCCCACCACCAGGAATATGCCGGTGAAGATGATGCAGAGCTTGAGCAGGGCCGCGAGCAGGAGTCCGATCAGTTCCAGCCGGTTCGGCTTCAGCCCCAATGTCTTGGAGACGATGCGGGCCTGGGGCGTGTCCTTGTTGAGGCTGGCGAAGAAGGCATCGATCAGGGTGTTGAGGACGTAGACCGCACCCGCCATGGTGGTGGCAAGCACGATCCGGGCCGCGACGAAGGCCGCAAGGCTCACATAGCCGGCGGCCAGCGACACGACGATTGCCGCGAGCATCACCCAGATCAGAAGCCGGAGCGGCTGAAGCAGCCGCATGGTTCCATAGAGCTCCGCGCTGTTCTCTTCATCCTCCGCCGCGCGGGCGAGCACGATCAGGCTGCGCGCGACGAATCCACCGATGAGAAGCGCCATCACCGCGCTGGTGGCGACCGTCAGCACAACCGGGCTGAACAGCGCCCGATGCATGATGTTGAGGAAGGCTGCGACGGCAAGCGTCAGAACCGTCCAATGATAGTAGCGAAAGCTGATCACCGCCGCGCGATCGGAAATGGAGATCAGCCGCCGCCAGGGCTCGGCGGGGGCGATCACCGCCCGCGCGAGTCCATGGCCGGTGGCATAGACGACGACCGCGATGGCGACCGCGCTGAACATTTCGGCCACGCGTTGGGGCACCAGTTCGAAGCCGGTGAGGAAAATGCCGGTGCCGATGATCGCCGCTGGCCAGATGACCGCATCCAGCACCGCGATCTTCACCGCCTCCCGCGCTGCGCGGAAACGCGGAAATGGCTGTCCGTCCTCGGGCGGGGCGCAGCGCAACCGCAGGCGCAAGGTGCGCCCGGCCGCGAGGATGAGGAAGAACACCGCCGCGGCGCCCGCCGCCAGCGCCATCAGGACCGGAGCGCCATATCGCTGGGAGGCGTATCCAAGCCAGTCATGGGCGAGAAAACGCAGGGCGCGCCACTCCTGGACGAGCGCCGCGGCGGCGCCTGTCCACAGCGAGGGGTCGAGGACAGATGAGGAGCGTTCGAGGATCTGGTTGGCAAACAGCGTCCGCCGCCGCGTTGCGATCTGGTCGGAGAGCGCGTCGGCGCGGCTGTTCAGCGCCACATATTGCTTCACGGTGGCATCCACCGCCGCATATTGCGCCGTGAGATGTTCGCGGGCGGCGGTGGTGGCGGGGTCTTCGGGCGGCGCATCGGCGGCGGGCGGCTTGCCGACCTCATCGAGCTGGGCCTTGGCGCTCTTCAGGCGCGGCCCGAGCTGGTCCAACTGCTGCTGGCTGTCGCGCCGCAGCGGATCCAGCCGCGCGCGCAAATCGTCGAGATCGCTCGAGCGCAGCCCCTCCACCGAGAGTGCGCCCTCGATGCTGTTCAGCGCGGAGCGTGCCGACTCGATCTTTTCCTTGGCCGCCTGCACCAACTCACCGCCAGCGGGCGCCGTGGGCTGAGCCAGGCCAAGGCCGGACAGACTTGCCAGGATGAGCCACGCAAGAAGGAGCGTGGGCACCAGCGCGCGCAGGCGGAAACATGGACGAGATGCGGACAAGCCTGACATGGACACCCTCCGGGAGGCGGCCTTCTGTTGCCCGAACACGGCGCGGTGATGGCAGCCCCTTGCCGTCGCCCGCCGACAAACTAAAACGGCGCAAGACAGATGCGGAGCCCTAAGTCCATGAGCATGCCCCCCGACGTCAAGGCCCCCGGCTGGACCGAAGGGCTCGATCCCCTGTCCCTGACACAGCACTTGCTGCGCGCGCCCTCCGTCACGCCCGACGCGGAGGCGGCCCTGGACGTGGTGGCGCGTGCTCTGAGTGCCGCCGGATACACCATTCATCGGGTGGATTCCGATACGGCCGGGCCGCGTATTCCAAACCTTTATGCGCGTATCGGCACCGACGGTCCGAACCTGTGCTTCGCGGGCCATGTGGACGTGGTGCCGGTTGGCGACCTGGACCGCTGGACCCATGGCCCCTTCGCCGGCGAGGTCGCAGACGGTCTGCTGTATGGACGCGGCGCGGTGGACATGAAGGGCGGGCTCGCCTGCGCCCTCGCCGCCGCCCTGCGCCACGGCAAGCCGGCGTCCGGGAGCCTGTCGTTTCTCGTGACAGGAGATGAGGAAGGGCCAGCCATCGACGGCACCGTGAAGGGGGTGGAGTGGCTGAAAGCGCGCGGAGAGCGCATCGACCATTGCATTCTGGGCGAGCCGACCAATCCCGCAGCCCTTGGCGACATGGTGAAGATCGGCCGGCGCGGAAGCCTGTCGGGGCACATCACGGTGTCGGGAAAGCAGGGGCATGTCGCCTATCCGCACCTTGCGGACAATCCCGTGCCGCGCCTGCTGCGTCTCCTGGCGGCGCTGACCGCAACGCCGCTCGATGCGGGCAATGCCCATTTCCCGGCCTCCAATCTTGAAGTGGTGGCGCTGGAGGCGGGCACCGGGGCCTATAATGTCATCCCGGCGGCGGCGAAGGCCCGCTTCAATGTGCGCTTCAACGACAGCTTTTCCCTGGACAGCCTGAAGGCCGAAATCCGCACGCGGCTGTCGCGCGCGCCGGAAGCGGGCTCCT
>JASBUY010000333.1 GCA_030147645.1 Aquabacter sp.
GAGCCCAAGCGCGAGAGCGAGAGCGCCGCCATTCAGGAGCTGCCCTTCAACCCGGCGCTGCTGAAGAAGGTGGACGAGCTGGAATTGTCGGTGCGTTCGGCCAACTGCCTGAAGAACGACAACATCGTCTATATCGGCGACCTGATCCAGAAGAGCGAGACGGAGATGCTCCGTACGCCGAATTTCGGCCGCAAGTCGCTCAACGAGATCAAGGAAGTGCTGGCCTCCATGGGTCTGCACCTGGGCATGGAAGTGCCCGGCTGGCCGCCGGAGAACATCGAAGAGCTCGCAAAGCGCTTCGAAGACCATTACTGACCTTCACCCCGCGGCTCGAGCCGCTCAATCCATCACGGCTCGAAACGCCGGAGGCATTTTAGGAGTTCGCCGTCATGCGTCACGGCAAGGTACACCGCAAGTTCAACCGCACCTGGGAGCATCGCAAGGCGATGTTCTCCAATCTTGCGGGCGCGCTCATCACCCATGAGCAGATCGTCACCACCCTGCCCAAGGCGAAGGATCTTCGCCCGGTCGTGGAGAAGCTCGTGACGCTCGCCCGTCGCGGCGACCTGCACGCCCGCCGTCAGGCCATCGCAGAGCTGCGCGACCAGGCGGTCGTGAAGAAGCTCTTCGACGTTCTGGCGCCGCGCTACAAGGCGCGTCCGGGCGGCTACACACGCATCATCAAGGCCGGTTTCCGCTATGGCGATTCCACGCCGGTTGCGGTGATCGAGTTCGTGGACCGCGATGTGGACGCCAAGGGCGCCGCTGACCGCGCGCGGGCCGAGGCTGAGGCCCAGGCCGCGGCCTGAGGGATCCCGATCGCCCTGCGATCGTTAAGATGGGCGGCTTCGGCCGCCCTTTTTTTGTTTCAATCGCCGGGCAAGGGCGACATGAGTTGCGGTGACACCAGCGGCGTGAGGTCGGGCATGAAGGTGCGGTTTTTCCCCATTTGTCTTGCGGCGCTGGTCTTGTCCCTGCCGGCGGCGGCTCTTGCCCAGCCCCAGACGGCCGCGCCCGTACAGGTCCCGTCCTCGCAGGCCGAGGTGAAGCTCTCTTTCGCCCCCGTGGTGGAAAAGACGGCGCCGGCGGTCGTCAACGTTTATGCCTTGAAGAGCCTCGCCCAGCGCAATCCCTTCATGGACGACCCCTTCTTCCGCCGCTTCTTCGGCGGAGGCTTCGGGGGCGGGCCGGGTCTTGGCGGTCCGGAGCGCATGCAGCGCTCGCTCGGATCGGGGGTGATTGTTGACGAGGGCGGCTATGTGGTCACCAACCACCATGTGGTGGCGGGTGCGGACCAGATCCGCATCGCGCTTGCCGATCGGCGTGAGTTCGACGCTGACGTGGTATTGAGCGACCAGCGCACCGATCTCGCTGTTCTCAAGATCAAGGCGGATTCAAAGGTCCGGTTCCCGAAGGTGGACCTTGGCAACTCGGACACGCTGGCCGTCGGGGACCTGGTGCTTGCCATCGGCGATCCCTTCGGCGTCGGACAGACAGTCACGCAGGGCATCGTCTCTGCCCTGGCGCGCACGCAGGTGGGCATTTCCGACTATCAATTCTTCATCCAGACCGACGCCGCCATCAATCCCGGCAATTCCGGCGGGGCGCTGGTGGACATGGCGGGCCGGCTGGTCGGCATCAATACCGCCATCTTCTCCCGCTCCGGCGGATCTCATGGCATCGGCTTCGCCATTCCGGCCAATATGGTGCGCGTGGTGGTGGAAAGCGCCCGCAGCGGCAGCAAGTCGGTGCGGCGCCCCTGGCTTGGCGCGTGCCTTCAGCGCGTGACGCCTGAGATTGCCGAGGGCCTGGGCCTCGCCCGGCCGACCGGCGTCCTGGTGCAGACGCTCGCGCCCGCGAGCCCCGCCGAGAAGGCCGGAATTCGCGTGGGAGACCTGATCGTCGCTGTGGAAGGGCAGGGGATCGATGATCCCGAATCGCTCAATTATCGCCTCGCAACGCAGCCCATGGGGGCGACCGTGAGCTTCACCCTCAATCGTCGGGGGAAGGAGAGCCAGGTGTCCGTCGTCCTGGCACCGCCTCCCGAATCGGTCCCGCGCGACGAAGTCCTTCTTCGGGGCCGTACGCCCTTCGCGGGCATCAAGGCGGTCAATCTGTCGCCGGCCGTCGCGGAGGAACTGCGCGTCGACACCGAGGGGAACGGCGTCGCCGTTCTGGACGTGGCCGACAATTCACCGGCGGACGCCGCCGGCTTTCGCGCCGGCGACATCATCGTCGACGTGAACGGCACCCGCATCGCCTCCACCAAGGACCTCGACATGGCGACGCGGGGCACGGCGCGCGCGTGGCGGGTGACGGTGACGCGGGCCGGCCGGACCATAACGGCGGTTCTCGGCGGCTGAGGAAAGCGAGCCCGGCATGACCACTTTGTTCGAGGCCGCCGGGCTGGAGGAGGGCGCGCCCCGCCCCCTCGCGGATCGCCTGCGTCCCAAAGTGCTGTCCGAAGTGGTGGGTCAGGACCATCTGGTGGGGCCGGATGGGATACTTACCCGCATGATCCAGTCCCGCTCGCTGGGGTCCCTCATTCTGTGGGGGCCCCCGGGAACAGGAAAGACGACCGTCGCAAGGCTGCTCTCCCAGGCCACCGACCTTCGGTTCGAGCAGATCTCCGCCATCTTTTCCGGCGTTGCCGACCTCAAGAAGCTGTTCGAGCAGGCGCGGCATCGCCGGGCGTCGGGGCAGGGCACGCTTTTGTTCGTGGACGAAATCCACCGCTTCAACCGCGCGCAGCAGGACAGTTTCCTGCCGGTCATGGAAGACGGGACCGTGGTGCTGGTGGGGGCCACCACCGAAAATCCGTCGTTCGAACTCAACGCCGCTTTGCTGTCGCGTGCGCGGGTCCTGGTGTTTCAGTCCCTTGATGATACGGCCATCGCGCGTTTGATCGCCCGCGCGGAAGAATTGGAAGGGAAGTCCGTTCCGGTCGACGACGACGCGCGCGCGGCGCTTGTCCGCCTCGCCGATGGCGACGGGCGGTTCCTGCTCAATCAGGTCGAGACGCTCTATGCGATCGACATTCTTTCGCCGCTCGATCCGGCGGGGCTGTCGGCGCTGCTGCACCGGCGCGTCGCGGTCTATGACAAGGATCGCGAGGGGCATT
>JASBUY010000342.1 GCA_030147645.1 Aquabacter sp.
TAATGCTGGGTGAACATGTATTGCACGCCGGAATCGAAGAAGGATTGGGTGTAGCCGAAGGTGAAGCCCGCGAACTGAATGAAGGCCCGCTCAAAATCGAACGCGGCGCCGGGAGGGCCGCCGACGCTGGCTTCCGAATCCCATTCTCCGCTCATCCGGATATAGCTGCGAAGGACGCCATAGTCGGTCGCGGTCCGGGCATCCAGGTTGAAGACGGAGCGGACGTGCGCGAGATAGGTGGGGGCCGTCTTGGTGACCAGCGGATATCCGCCCACCCCCGCGCCGGGCGAGGAGAACATGGTGTCGGCGACGGACGCGATGGCCGGGTTGAAGCCGCCCGTCGCATTCACATACGCATCGACGCGCGCATAGCCGCTAAAGTTCAGGCAGGTGTCGGTTCCCGGAATTTGATAATAGCCCGCGCCATAAGCGAAGCACATCTTCGCGTATTCTACCGCCTGTGCTTTCGCCGGCAGATCGGCGGCGCCGGTCTGCAGGGCTGACAGAGCCAGAACAACGCCTGCGGAGGCGAGGGTGACGCAACGCATCGGGTCCAATGTTGCCGTTGTCCCAGCACCGCAGCCGGCGGTCCGGTGATCAGGAAGTTTCCGGCACTCTATTACCTCGATGCAGAAGTAATATGTCAGTCGCGGGACGACGCTTGAACCCCTTGGACCGACCGGTCGGACCGGCCAAGTGTCACAATAGTACAACGAACAGATTGTTGAGTGCCGGTGTTCAACCCGGCACCACCAGTGGCTGCCGGGCAGGGGCATGTCGCGGGGGACATTATGCGCACATCTCAATCTTTGTCGGCCGTCACCATTCTCGCTTTGTCTTCGGTCTCAGCTTTTGCTGCCGATCTTCCTGTCAAAGCGAAGGCCGTGGAATATGTAAAAGTTTGCTCTGCCTATGGTGCGGGCTTCTATTATGTGCCGGGGACCGATACGTGTCTGCGCCTCGGCGGCTATATGCGCTTCGACACCTATATCAATGCGGTCGGCACCTTTAATCCGATGATCTCATCGGTGGCCAATACCGGCTTTACCGCGCCCGGCGCGGGAGTGCAGGGCTTCCCGATTTTGACCAACAAGGCACCTGATTATCTGACGCGGGCCCGGACCGTCATCGACCTTGATGCCCGCACTGCCACCGATTACGGAGTTCTGCGGTCCTTCACCCGCATTGGCGGGCAGTGGGACTCGCAGGCGAGTGCCAGCGGTCCGGCGGGCGGGTCCCTCTATTTCGAACGCGCTTTCATTCAGTTCGCCGGGTTCACCTTCGGCTACACGCAGTCCTTCTTCGACACCGGCATCGACTACATGTTCACGACCCCCTATGCGGGGTCCAACACCTGGACGTCGGCGCTGGCCTATACCGCGCAGTTCGGAAACGGCTTCTCGGCAACCCTAGCGCTTGAAGATGCAGCCAACCGCACCACCGGCGTTCAGTTCGCCCCCGCCACCGGCACCTTCAGCGGCGGCGCGGCTCTCACGGGCCTTAGCGGCATCGGCTACACCAATTATCAGGATGGACAGCAAGCTCCCGAGATCGTCGCCAATCTGCGCCTCGATCAGGCATGGGGCACGGCCATGCTCTCGGGTGCCCTCCATCAGGTGGCGGGAATCACGCCCGTCGGCACCGGCGGCACCACCTATCTTGGCGAAAATGCCACTGACAGCTGGGGCTGGGCGGTGGGCGGCTCGCTGGAAATCAAGCTGCCCATGCTCGCGCCGGGCGACAGCATCTATTTCCAGGCCAATTACGCCGAGGGCGCGCTCAACTATCTCGGCCTGTCGGGCAATTTCCAGGCGCGGGCCACCGGCCTTGGCAGCATCGACCTGAATTCCGGCTTCGCCAGCGCGTCCGGCGCCTATTATCCCATCGCCGACGCCATCTGGAACGGGACGGACTACGCCAAGGAAACCGGCTGGGCGGTCCAGGGCCAATTCCGCCACTTCTGGATGCCCAACCTGCGCTCGGCCCTTTATGCGGGCTATGTGAAGGTGGACGTGCCGGCCAATGCCACCTATTCGGCCGCCAATATCGCGCTGCTGCCCGCCGCCGCGCTGTTCAATGCCGGCTATAGCGTGAACGTCACCCAGGTCGGCTTGAACACCATTTGGTCGCCGGTGAAGAATCTCGATCTCGGCCTTGAAGTGATCTACTCGAAAGTGGATGGCAGTCTGCCGGCCACGGCTGGCATCATTTCCGGGACCACCACCGCCGGCACACTCACCGCCTTCGGCGGCTCGACCGATGTGTGGGCGGGGGGCTTCCGCGCGCAACGGAACTTCTGATCGACCCGGCCCGCCGCCCTCACAGGGGGGCGGCGGGATCGGCCGTCGGCCCGAACACCTCCTCGAATGCGACCCGCATCACGCTGTCCGCCTCGGGCAGCGACACGAGGCGCCCCAGGGCCGCAAGGCTCGTTACGCCATGCTCGCGCACGCCGCAGGGCACGATGCCGCCGAAATGCGACAGATCGGGATCGACGTTCAGCGAGATGCCGTGGAACGTCACCCATTGGCGCACGCGAATGCCGATGGCAGCGATCTTCTCTTCCCCTCCGGGCGTGCGCACCCACACGCCCACCCGGTCTTCGCGCCGCTCGCCGGTGACATTGAAGGCGGACAGGGTCCCGATCAGCCAGGCTTCGAGCGCGCTCACATAGCGGCGCAGGTCCTGTTGGCGGCGCTTCAGGTCCAGCATCACATAGGCCACGCGCTGGCCGGGGCCGTGATAGGTGAATTGCCCGCCGCGCCCCGTCTCGAACACGGGAAAGCGGGCATCCACCAGATCCGACGGCCGCGCGCTGGTGCCGGCGGTGTAGAGCGGGGGATGCTCCAGCAGCCACACCGCCTCCGCCGCCCGACCCGCCGCGATCTCCGCGACCCGCGCCTCCATGCGCGCCAGAGCGTCGGGATAAGGAATAAGGGCATCGCTCACATGCCATTCCACCGGCGGCGCGTCGGCATGGGTCGGGAGGAGATCGGTGTCGTGACGGGAGGCGATCTGGGTCATGGTCCGGCAGGCTTCAGCGGGGCGCGGCGCGCCCTTGTCCACACCCCTCATATGGATATGGTCGCGCCGCGTGATAGGGCCTTGTGGCGCCAGAGTCGATCTGTTAGACGATGGCCCCCGGCGATAAGCCGGCTGCCGGTGAGCCCGGTGCCATATCCCGATGCGGTCGTGGCGGAATTGGTAGACGCGCTAGCTTGAGGTGCTAGTGGGGAGACCCGTGGAGGTTCGAGTCCTCTCGTCCGCACCAGGATTTGGCTTAAGGTCCCGGTAGAGTAGAACATGGCGGTCCTGCGGGCCGCCATTTTCATTTTTGCTTTGGCTTGGCGATCTACCGCGCGCCCGCCTGCGACGGAACAATATGGACCACGCGGTAGCCCCGCTCTTTGAGCGCGGCGAGGAAAGCCGGGATCATGGCGGCGGTCTGCGCCTTGGTGTCGTGAAACAGCACGATGCCGCGCCCCGCGCTCTCCAGCCGCCCCAGAACCAGGGCCAATTGCTGGCCCGGCGACATCACGTTCCAATCGCTCGCCCACAGATCCGCACCAAACACCGAAATACCGCGCCGCTTGAGGTCTTCCAGCAATGGCGGGGTGGAAGCGAAACCGGGAAAGCGGAAGAAGGGAATGCGCGGCGTGCCCGCCGTGGTGCCGTAGGCGGCCGCATCGTCTGCCGCCATGCCCTGGTCGATCTCGGCGCGGGCAGAGTCGAACGGCAGTTTGGCCAGCGTCTTTTCCGGATGGGTCATGGAGTGGTGGGCGACCGTGTGCCCCTCCGCCACCTGGCGCTTCACCAAAGCGGGGCGGGCGCGGGCATTCTCGCCGATCAGGAAGAAGGTGGCGCGCACGCATTGCGCTTTCAGCGCATCGAGAATCGCGGCGGTGGTGCCCGGCCAGGGGCCGTCATCAAAGGTGAGCACCACTTCTTTGTCTTCAAGCGGCAAGGTTTCGGGGAACGACTTGGTGCCAACTTGGACACCCGCAGGCACAGTGAGCACGCGCGAAATGCCGAGCGTTTCCGGCGGGCAGGCCGGCGCGTCCTCGCGCGCCTGCGCGCCGCCGAGCAGCTGGAGCCAGGCGCCCAAAAATGCTCCCAAGACCGCCGCCGCGCGCCGGCCTGCGCGACAGACGAAGGGCGAGGGGGAGGACAGGTCCGTCCGCGGCGGGATATGCGCGATGCTCATTGTTCCGCACTTTTAGGCTCAGTGCTTCCCAGCGCAAAGGGCGTTCGCGCCGTTCGCGGCCTTGCTTTTTTGGATCCCACCCCGGCGCACGGCATCCGGGGTGCAGCCGGCGATGGGGAATGCGGGCGGATTTTGTTTTCTTTGAGGGACAGCCGCTTTAGAACCCAAGCGCACCCCTCAGCACGGTCCAGGGAAGGGCGGATAGATGCGCGATGATGAGTCCGCCCTCGACCAAGCCGCACCGGACATCCGCGACGCGGAGGGCGCATTTGTCGCCGCCTTCATCGAAGGGGTGGAATCCGCCATCGCGGAGGGTGACCGCGCCGCGCTGAAGCGCCGGATTGAGCCGCTCCACGAAGCGGACGTCGGCGACCTCATCGAAGCCTTGGACGAGGCGGATCGCCCGCGCCTGATCGAATTGCTCGGGCGCGACTTCGACTTTACCGCGCTCACCGAACTGGACGAGACCGCCCGCGTGCGCATTCTCGGCGCGCTGAAGCCCTGGGTGGTGGCGGACGGCATCCGCGACCTCGATTCGGACGATGCGGTCTATATCCTCGAAGACCTCGACGAGGATGAGAAAGCCGACATCCTCAAATATATCCCGGCGCCCGAGCGCGGCGCGCTGGAACGTTCGCTCGATTATCCCGAGGAAAGCGCCGGCCGGCGCATGCAGACCGAATTCATTGCCGTGCCGCCATTTTGGACCGTGGGCCGCGCCATCGATTATATGCGCGAGACAGAGGATCTGCCGGAGACCTTCTACGAAATCTTCGTGGTGGACCCGGCCTATCGCCTCGTGGGCGGCGTGCCGCTGGACCGCCTGCTGCGCACTCGCCGCTCGGTCCTGCTGACGGCGGTCAAGAGCGAGCAGCGCCACGTGGTGCATGCCAGCGACGATCAGGAGGATGTGGCCCGCCTGTTCGAGCACTACAACCTGGTGTCCGCGCCGGTGGTGGACGAATCCGGGCGCCTTGTGGGCGTCATCACCATCGACGACGTGGTGGACGTGATCCAGGAGGAGGCCGACGAGGACCTGCGCGCCATGGCGGGCGTCGGCAGCGACGAAGAACTCTCGGACAGCGTGCCCTATACCGCCCGCGCGCGCCTGCCCTGGCTGATCGTCAATCTCGGCACCGCTTTCCTCGCGGCCTTCATTATCGGCCTGTTTTCCAAGACCATCGAGCAGATGGTGGCGCTGGCCGTGCTGATGCCCATCGTCGCGTCAATGGGCGGCAATGCGGCCAACCAGACCATGACCGTCGCGGTGCGCGCGCTCGCCACCAAGGACCTCGGCAGCCATAACGCGCCGCGCGTCATCCGGCGCGAGGTGCTGGTGGGACTGTGCAACGGACTGCTTCTGTCGGTCCTGCTCGGCACCATGGCCGCGCTTTGGTTTCAGAACATCCATCTCGGTGGCGTCATCGCCGCGGCCCTGGTGGTGAACATGCTGGCGGCCGGGCTGTTCGGCATCCTCATTCCCATCGTCATCCACAAGCTGAAGCTCGACCCCGCCGTGGCGTCTGGCGTGTTTGTAACGACGGTCACGGACACGGTTGGCTTCTTCACATTCCTTGGTTTCGCCTCGCTTTGGTTCTCCCATTAAGCATCGGCTCCGGGATTGTCCCGGCTGGCGGCCACGTGCGCATGGCAGTTAAGACCCCGCCGGGCGGCATGGATCCAAACTGGAGCGGACTTCGATCCATATTGACATGGGTTCGTGTTGCGCATTGCGTAACAGGGTGCCTAAAACGTCACCTTTCCCCAAAGGCCCCGGGGAGGCGACGCGGCGAGACTGCCGGAGGTCCATTATTCCGAGACGTTCGGGTGTCAGGGAGCACACCTCCTTCATCGCCGGCATCGCAGCTCTCGCAATGGTGCTCGGCGCACTTCTCGGCCTGCTTGCTCTCACGATCGCCGGAAGCGATCGACAAGTGGCGGTGCGGGAGCGCGAGGCCGTGTTCGCCTTGCTGGAAGAGCGCGCGGCCGCCATTCAGCGCAGCGTCATCGCCCTGCTGGATCAGGGCGAGGTGATCGATGACATCGGCACCGGCAATGCGCAGCGCTTTCATGAGCGCTTCGGCCGGCCGCTCGACGTCTATTTCGGCTATGAGCGCGCCTATCTGCTGGACCGCTCCAGCGGCCGCCCGGTCTATGCCTCCATCGATGGAACGCCGCTTTCCGACGAAGAATTGGCGGCGGCAGCGCCGACTCTGCGCCGGGCCATGCGCGGCATCGCCGATCAGGGCATGGGTCTGTTCGTGGATGAGCGAGGCGTCGGCTTCGCGGTGGTTGTGTCGAGCCTAAATGCCGCGCCCGGTCTGCTGTGCATCGCTGTGGATGCCGTGGACGAGGGGTTTCTCCGCGAAATCGAGACGCGCATCCAGATCAGCGGCCTGCATGTTCTGCCGGCTCGGGAGCCCGGGCGCGGGGCGAGCAATGATGGCATCGTCCTGACCAATATTGCGGGAGACGCGCCGCTGGTCATGTCCTGGAGCGGACAGGCCAACGCATCCGGCGTCTTCACCCATATGGCGCCGATGATCGCCGGCCTCTCCACCGCTTTGCTGGGGATTTGCCTCGCCTTTCTGGTGCGCGCCCATCGCTCCGCTCGGGCCTTGGCCGAGAGCGAGGCGCGCGCGAGCGCGCTGGCCTATCAGGATTATCTGACCGGCCTCGCCAATCGGGGCGCCTTCATCGCGGCGCTGGAGCGCCGGCTGTCCGACCTGCGGGACAATGAGACGCTGGCGCTGCTCTTCCTCGACCTCGACGATTTCAAGGACATCAACGATACGCTCGGCCACACGGTGGGCGACGAAATGCTGTGCGAGATCGCGAAGCGGCTCTCCGATGCGGTGGGCGAGGCGGGCCTGGCGGGACGCTTTGGCGGCGATGAATTCGTGGCGTTCGTTGTCGCGAGCGATCCGGGTGTTTTGGAGACGCGGGTGGCGAAGGTCGCGGCTGCGCTTCAATCCCCCATCCATGTGGACGGCCGCGATGTGATGGGGGGCGCCTGTGTGGGGCTTGCCTATGCCCCCCGGCACGGAGACACCGCGCGCGACTTGATGCGGCGGGCGGATATCGCGCTGTATCGGGCGAAGGCGGAAGGTCGGGGCAGCTTCGCCGCGTTCGAGACCCAGATGGAAGTGGACACGCTCAACCGCCGGCAGGTGGAACAGGAATTGGCTGAGGCCATTGCCGGCGACCAACTGCTGCTGCTGTTCCAGCCGCTCGTGGACGTCGATACGGAGAAGATTCTGGGGTTCGAGGCGCTGGTGCGCTGGGATCACCCTGAGCGCGGCCGTCTCCTCCCCGAAGCCTTCATCCCCATCGCCGAGCGCTCGCGCCTCATCGCCCGCCTGGATTCCTGGGTGCTGCGCACGGCCTGCGAACAGGGGCGGACACTTCCCGACATGACCATTTCGGTCAATATGTCCGCCGTCAATCTGCGCGAAGCGGACCTCGCCGACCGCGTGCTCGCAGTTCTGGCGGAGACCGGCTTCGATCCGGTTCGCCTGGAGATCGAAATCACCGAGAGCGCGCTGTTCGCCGCCGAC
>JASBUY010000346.1 GCA_030147645.1 Aquabacter sp.
CGAAGCGATGGGGAACCCGGCTTCGATGACATCCACGCCCATCTCGTCCAGCAATTCCGCGACCTGGAGCTTTCCCTCGAAGGTCATGGAGGCGCCGGGGCACTGTTCGCCGTCGCGCAGGGTGGTGTCGAAGATGATGACGCGGTCCTTCTCCGATACCGGGGCGGCGGGAGAAGCGGGGGTCGTGGTCATGGGAAGCGTCCTTCTCGAAGTTTCGGCCGTCTCGCGCGAAGGGGACAGGCCGGACATGCGCTGTTGGTGTCTCGCAGGCGACCCCTGAGTGCCCAGGCGCAAGCGCCCGGCCGGCCCTCAGGGGCGGCTAAGGAGAAGGAGCGTGCGCAGAAGGAGAGCGTGTCCCGGCACCGCTTCGGTGCGGGAGGCGGTACCAATGCAGATCGTCAGGTTCGACGACACGGCGTGCGGCTCGCTCTCGGCTACTCTCAGATCATCGCAAATAGCGGAAATCCATCCGCCATACAAGCGGATGCGCGATCAGCCGCCGGCCCAGCGCCAGCGGACATAATCCGCCGCGAACGGAACCACGTGCTCAGTCAGATCGCGCTCGCACGCGATGACGTGGACGTCTTTCAATTCCGGGAGGGTCTCACGCGCCAGAAAGGCGCGGGCGCGCGCAGCGAGATCTTCTGTGGCGTGGGGGAAGCGCATGCGTCTCATGAGTCCGAAATAGAGGCCATGTTCGACGAGGTCCCACCCCGCGCCCTCCTCCGCCTCCCCTTCAGATAGGCCGATTTCCTCGCCCATCTCCCGCAGGGCCGAGCCGCGCAGATCAAGCGACCCCTCCACAATATCCTGCGGATCGGGCGTTCCGCCCGCAAAATAAACCCGGCCGGGCGCCGCGGTATGGTCGCCCATGACGCCCATCAAAAAACCGCCGTCCGCTCCCTCGACGGCGGCAAATCCGAAGATGTTCTTGACCCCGAGATCGTCGATGCCCCGCTTGCGCCACCAATTGAAGGCGGCGAAATCCGTCTCGATGCACCGGCCGATCAAGGCGTCATCAGAAATTTCATACTGCCGCAACAGGAGAACACGGCCGTTCCAGATATGGGGGTTGGCGGCGCTCAATGCCGCAAAATTCGCCTCGATCTCCGGTCGATGGGGCGCGACGTCCGGCCATCCGCCCGCCTCGACCGCAAGGTCGAGGCGGGACAGACGCCGAATGCGGGTCGCCCCCGTCTTCACGCAACTTCCAGCACGGGATAGTCCGTATAGCCCTTGGCGCCGCCGCCATAGAGCGTCGCCTGATCGAGCTGAGCCAACGGCGCACCGCGCCTCAGGCGCTCCACCAAGTCGGGATTGGCGATGAACAGCCGCCCAAAGGCGACAAGGTCCGCAACCCCGCTCTCCACCGCCTTTTCCGCCAGGGCCAAGTCATAGCCGTTATTGACCATCCATGCGCCCGTGAAACGACGGCGCAGTTCCTCGAAAGAGAAGGCAGGCGCGACATCGCGCGGCCCGCCCGTCGCGCCTTCGATCACGTGCACATAGACGGGATGGCGGGTCTCGAGCTGCTCGACCACATAATTGAACAGGGCTTGGGGATCGCTGTCGGTCAAATCATTGGCCGGCGTCACCGGCGAGAGGCGGACGGCAGTGCGCCCCGCTCCAATCTCGGCGATCACCGCGTCCATCACCTCAAGCAGCAGCCGGGCGCGGTTCTCGATGGAGCCGCCATACGAGTCGGTCCGCGTGTTGGCGCCATCGCGCAGGAACTGGTCCAGCAGATAGCCATTGGCCCCATGGACCTCGACGCCGTCGAACCCTGCCTCGATGGCGTTGGCAGCCGCGCGGCGATAGTCCGCGATGATGCCCGGGATTTCCGACAGTTCCAGCGCGCGGGGTGCCGAGGTTTCGGCAAAAGCGTTGTTCACGAAGGTCTTGGTCTTGGCCGTGATCGCCGACGGCGCGACCGGAGCGGCCCCGCCGGGCTGGAGCGACACATGAGAGACGCGGCCGACGTGCCAGAGCTGGATGAAGATGCGGCCGCCCTTTGCGTGGACGGCGTCGGTGACTTTGCGCCAGGCCGCGACCTGTTCCTTGGAGTAAATGCCGGGCGTGTCCTGATAGCCCTGGCCCTGCTGCGAAATCTGCGAGGCTTCCGTGATGATCAGGCCGGCGCTCGCGCGCTGCGCGTAATATTCCGCCGTCAGATCCGTGGGCACGAAGCCGGGGGCGGCGCGATTGCGTGTCAGCGGAGCCATGACGATGCGATTGGCGAGCGTCAGATCGCCGAGACGGTAGCTGTCGAACAAAGAGGGGCGTTGATCGGACATGGAGTTCCTCGGAAATGCAGCGGCCGCTTTTGCCGCACTGCACAACACATAAGGTCGCCTTCCAATTCGCCAAGGGGGCGGTCAGGAGCGACGCGCTTCACACAAGCGAGAGCGTCACAGATAGAGCACGCCTTCGGCCACCACCAGTGCGCTGCCGCCAATGGTGGTTTCCCTTAACTGCCCGCCGGAGACGCTGAAGCCGAGATTGATCCGGCTCGCGCGGCCCATCTCAAAGCCCTGATCGATGCGCACGCGATGGTGCCCTTCCAGACGCGCCTCGGCGTCCATCAGAACGGCGGGGAAGGCGGCGGCCGCAGCGCCTGTCGCAGCGTCCTCTTCGGTCCCGAGGCCTGGCGAGAACATGCGGGTGCGGTAGTCGCCATCGCCCTCCTCGTCGGGGGTGTAGAGGTAGAGCGCCTCGCCATAGGAGCCCAAGGCGCGGATGAAAGCGGCTTCATCCGGTCGGGCACGCGCCAGAGCGGTGAGGTTGGCGAGGGGCACGAACAGAAACGGGACCCCTGCGGAGGCCACCACGGGGCGATGGGCGTCGAAGCCGATGTCCCTCACATCAAGCGTGAGCGCATCGGCGCAGTCCTGCCGCGAAATCTCCACCGGCTCAAGTTCCGCCCGCCGCGGCACAGTAAAGGTGGCCATGCCCTTGCGCGTCTTGGCTTCCACGGCGCTCACCTCGCACCGAACGACCCCGATGGACTCTTCGATCAGGAACGAACCGGAGCTCTGGCCGCTTTCCAGCGCGAGCAGCACGGCGGCGCCGACGGTCGGATGACCCGCGAACGGCAGTTCGTGGGCGGTGGTGAAGATGCGCACGCGGGCGCGATGCGCGGGGTCACGCGGCGGGAGCACGAACACCGTCTCGGAGAGATTGAATTCCCGCGTGATCTGCTGCATGGCCGCATCGTCCAGGCCCGCCGCGTCGAGCACGACCGCCAGGGGGTTGCCGCCGAA
>JASBUY010000357.1 GCA_030147645.1 Aquabacter sp.
AACAGGCAGCGATAGGTGGGGTTGGGCGAGCCGTCCGGGCCGGTTTCATGGGGCCGCAAGGTGGTGAGCGTCGCGTCGAATGTGCCGAGGGCCGCCGTGACGAGTGTGCGCTTGGCGAGGGCGCAGGCATCCGAGACCAGATAGCGGGTGGCGAAATTGTCCGACCCGTCCACCACCACGTCCGCCCCTTCGATCAGGTCCATGGCATTGGCGGGGGTGAGGCGCGCGCGGTGGGTCTCCATCACCACATGCGGATTGAGCGCCGCCACGGCTGCGCTGGCGCTCTCCACCTTGGGCCGGCCGATATCCGCCGTGGTGTGGATGACCTGACGCTGGAGATTGGAGAGCGACACCTCGTCGTCGTCCACAAGGACGAGGCGCCCGACCCCTGCCGCCGCGAGATAAAGCAGAACCGGCGCGCCCAGCCCCCCTGCGCCGATGACGAGCACGCGTGCGGCCTTGAGCTTCTGCTGGCCGGGACCGCCCACATCGCGCAGCACGATATGTCGGGCATAGCGTTCGATCTCTTCCGGGGAAAAGGCCATGCGATGCTCCTCGGGTCGCGTCAGCGTTGGACGGCGGGGTTGATGCGATTGCCGTCCTAAATGGGGCGCGTTCGCGCGAACGGCACCGGCGGGGTCAAACGGCGTTCAGCGACGACCCGCATCCTCTGGGAGGAGACGGGCCGCCGCGCGCACCACATCGGCCAGTCCGCGCGTGGTGGCAAGCCCAGCCACCTCCTGCGGAAGAAACCAGCCGATCTCGGTCGCCTCAGGTCCCGGCTGCGGCTCGCCCTCGCGCCAGAGCGCCGCATGGGCGATGACCACGAAATGAGAGGCGAGCGTGCCGTCCGCATCGTGGCCGATGAAATCAAGGGCGGCCGCGACGGCGATGATGTCTGCCTCCACGTTTACTTCCTCACGGACTTCCCGGGCGGCAGCCTCGGCAAGCGTCTCGCCCGGCTCGACACGACCGCCGGGCAGGCTCCACAGGCCGAGACCTGGCGCAAAGCCGCGCTTCGCCAGGAGCACGCGCTCGCCGCGAAACACCGCCGCGCTTGCTGCCAGCGTCGGACGCACCGCGGGCGGCGCATCTTGAGCCTGCGTCATCTCTTATGTCTCCGTCGATTCGACGCGCGACCGGACCCCAGTGCAGGTGGCTTGTGACCGGCACAGACGGTGCGGCCCGCGTGACCCGCTTTGGCCTCGGGTCTAGATCAAGTCCGACGTGATTGCATCGCGATTAGATCGGCCAAACGCTTACCGTGCAAAAATTGGGGTCGATTCACCGTTCATGCCGGTTCAACAGGACCGGATCAGGCTCTAGGCTGGCGCCATCGAGGATCTCGAATCGTGACGTCGTCTCCCACCCGTTCCGCTCCCCAATCTTCCCCCTCAGCCCCCCGCGCCTGGCAGCGCATGCTCTCCGGACGCAGGCTCAATCTGCTGGACCCCTCCCCGCTCGACGTGGAAATCGAGGATATTGCCCACGGCCTGTCCCGCACGGCGCGCTGGAATGGTCAAACCACGGGCGAGAACATCTTTTCGGTGGCGCAGCATGCTTTGCTCGTGGAGCGCCTTGCGCGGCGCGCCGCACCGGACATTGACCGGCGGTGGCGCATGGCGGTCCTGCTCCATGACGCACCGGAATATGTGATCGGCGACATGATTTCCCCTTTCAAGGCCGTCATCGGCGGCGATTACAAGGCGGTCGAGGCCCGCCTGCTCGCGGCCATAAGCCTGCGCTTCGGGCTTCCCGCGACCTGGCCGGAGCCGCTGGTGAAGATCGTGAAGGCAGCGGACCGTTCGGCCGCCTATCTTGAGGCCACCCGACTCGCGGGTTTTGCCTCCGACGAAGCCCGCCGCCTGTTTGGCCAGCCGACCCGGCTCGACCCCGCCCTGGAGGCGGAATATCTTACGCCGTGGACCGCCGCTTCGGCCAAGGACCGCTTCCTGGCCCGCTTCGAGGAGCTTGTGTCATGATCCATGTCTGCTCCCTCGCCCGCTTGCATGAGACGGTCGAACGCACCGGGGCGCGCCACGTCATCTCGCTGATCAATGGCGGCACGGTCTTCACCCGCCTCAGCAATGTGGATCCGACAAACCATCTCTTTCTCGGCCTCAACGATATCGTGGAGGAGATGGAAGGGCTGGTCGCGCCCGCCGAGCACCACATGCACGAATTGCTGGATTTCGTGCGGGCCTGGCCGCGAGAGGCGCCGCTGGTGATCCACTGCTATGCCGGCATTTCGCGCTCCACGGCCGCGGCCTATGCGACGCTCTGCGCATTGATGCCGGAGCGGGACGAAGCGGAACTGGCCCAGGACCTGCGCCGCGCGTCTCCCACCGCGACGCCCAATGCCCGCCTTATCGCCCTCGCCGACGCCGCCTTGCGGCGCGAGGGCCGCATGGTGCGTGCCATCTCCGAGATCGGACGGGGCGGGGACGCCTACGAAGGCGAACCTTTTTCGCTTCCGCTTGGCTGAGCCTTCAGGGCCCCACAGACTCGGGAAATTGGTGCATTCCATCCGCGCCCAGCGGCAGCGGCATCACCTGGAGCACGGCCGACAGCGGCAAGGGGCCGTAAAGGTGAGGAAACAGGTCGCCGCCGCGCGAGGGCTCCCAGCGCAGGGCGGCGCCGAGACGGGCGGCATCCACGGCCACCAGCAGTAGATCCCCCTGTCCGGAGAAATGCCGGCGCGCGGTCTCACGCGCCTGCGCGGCGGTGGAAAAATGAATGTAGCCATCCGCAAGATCGACCGGCGCGCCGTCGAACCGGCCTTCGGCCTCTGCCTGTATCCAAAGCGGCGAAGGTACAATCTTGAAGATGGGAGAGGGCGGTGCCACACTTGCCTCCATCAGGCTGGTACCGTGCCTTGCAGGGTCGGAGCCAGCGCGTCGGTGGGATAGTCCAAGTCGCTGCTATACCGCACATGACCCGTGTCGCGGATGGGAAATGCCCCGCTTCGGGCCCTTAGCTGTGCCGAAGATGCAAGGGAATTCTGTCCGCAGTATCTTGCGTTGCATGTTTATTTTCCTAGATGTACCTTCGAGCCTGTTCGAGTCGCGGCGCAGCGTCGGGCCTCTCAACCGACCGGGCCCTGTGCAGCACGTGCCGACACGCGGGGACCATTCAGTTTCGCAGGGCAGGCTTGCGCCGTGCTCGATCATTGCTTTCGGCCTCGTCGCCGGCCTTGGACAGGGCGCGGGGCGAGGTCCTGGACAATCAGGCAGGATCTGATGCTGACCCACGGCCAAGTCTGGGGCGCGCTTGACCGCCTCGCCACCCATTACGGCCTTTCGGCCTCCGGGCTCGCGAAGAAAGCGGGCCTCGACCCCACCGCATTCAATAAATCCAAGCGCATCACAGCCGATGGGCGTCCGCGCTGGCCGTCCACGGAAAGCATCGCCAAGGTGCTGGCCGCCACCGGCGCGCGTATCGAGGATTTCACCGCCCTGCTAGAGGGCCAGTCTCTGCCCGACCTCGTGCGGGACGGCGGCAACGACACGGCGCGCGATCGCGCGCCCGGCTTTGCCGAAGAGCCCCGCCGCGCTGTGCGCGCCATCCCCCATATCGGCCTCGCCCAGGCGGGGAAGGGCGGCTATTTCGACGATGCCGGCTTTCCGGTGGGCGGGGGATGGGACGAAATCCTCTTTCCGGCAGTTGAGGACGAGCATGCCTATGCGCTGGAAATTTCCGGCGACAGCATGCAGCCGCTCTATCGCGCCGGCGATATCGTCATCGTCTCCCCGGGCGCCTCTGTGCGGCGGGGCGACCGTGTGGTGGTGAAAACCCGCGAAGGCGAAGTTCTGGCCAAGGAATTGGTGCGCAAAACCGCGAAGTCGCTCGATCTGAAATCCCTCAACGCCGCCTATGAGGACATCCAGCTTCCCCTGTCGGAGGTTGCCTGGATCGCCCGCATCATCTGGGCCACCCAGTAGCCGGCGTCACGCTTCGCGGATCAGGGCTTCCAGAGTTTCCAGACGGTCGGCCTCGCGTGGCGGCTTGTCCCAGCGCAGGCGGGCAATGCGCGGAAATCGCATGGCCACGCCCGACCGATGTCGGGTGGAACGCGCCAAACCCTCGAAGGCCACTTCCAGCACCAGCCCGGCCTCGGCATCATGCAGCACTTCGCGCACCGGGCCGAAGCGGTTGACCGTGTTGGCGCGCACGAATTTGTCGATCGCCTTCAATTCCTCGTCCGTGAAGC
Organism: Aquabacter sp.; assembly: GCA_030147645.1. Lineage (GTDB taxonomy): Bacteria > Pseudomonadota > Alphaproteobacteria > Rhizobiales > Xanthobacteraceae > Aquabacter. The sequence goes on from JASBUY010000357.1 coordinate 4,211, forward strand.
CGAAATAGGCCTTTCCCACCGGCACCAGCACGTCTCCGTCCGGCCCCGCGCTCCAGACGCCGAACGTGTAATCCGAATAATAAGACGAGCGCTTGCCATGGCCGCGCTGCGCATACATGAGCACCGCATCGACGGTGTGCGGATCGCGCTTCCATTTCCACCACGGCCCCTTGGGGCGTCCGGGGAGATAGAAGCTGTCGCAGCGCTTCAGCATGACCCCTTCGACTGCTTCCGCATCCTCCCCCGCACCCGCCGCCGCGGGATCGGCACGGGCGGCCGCCAATTCCTCCCAGGTGCCGAACGGCACGAGGGGCGAGAGATCGAGGCGAGATGCGGCGCCATGGGCGGCGGCAAGGCGAACCACCATCGCCTCCAGCCGCGTGCGCCGCTCCGCGAAGGGGCGCTCGCGCAGATCTTCCCCCTCGTCCACCAGAAGGTCATAGGCACGCACATGGGCGGGAAAGTCCCGCAGCATGCGCGGAGTCACGCTCTTCCGGTTGAGGCGCTGCTGCAGCACGTTGAAGGACTGGACCCGCTCGTCCCTGCGCACCAGCAGCTCCCCGTCCAGCGCGCCTGAAAAGTCCAATGCCTCCACAAGATCAGGAAAGGCGGGGGAGATGTCTTCGCCGGTGCGGCTGTAAAGACGCACCACGCGCGCACCGTCTGCCGCCCTGCCCGCCACCACCTGGACGCGGATGCCGTCCCATTTCCATTCGGCGGAAAAATGGGCGGGGTCGAGCGCGGCCATGTCGCCGGCTTCCAGGGCATGGGCCAGCATGACCGGCCGGAAGGGAACGGGATCCCCCGTCTCCGGGCGCTCGGCACGTCCCTCCACCCAGGCGAACAGCTCCTCATAGGGCGCGGCGAGGCCCGGCCACACCAGTTCCACCGCGTCGGGAGGAAGGTCTCCGAGGCTGGCGACGGCGGTCTTGGCGAGGCGCGCGGACGCGCCGACGCGCAGCGAACCCGTAATGAGCTTGAGCAGGGCCCAGCGGCCGGTATCGTCCAGCCCGTCCAGCCAAGCGGCGAGTTGCGCCGGGAGATCGCGCTTCGGCAGACGCGCCAGGGCCTCGACGATCTCGGACAGGAGCGGCGAATGATTGGGCCGCTGATGCGCCGGCGGCGCGGGCCACATCAGCGCGACCGTCTCTGAAAGATCGCCCACATAATCGTAGGACAGCGCGAAGAGGACCGGGTCCGCCCGCTCCATGATGAGCGCGCGCACCAGACCTGGCTTGGCATTGGCGAAGGACAGGGCGCCGGTCAGGGCGGCGAGCGCATAACCGCGCTCGGGATCTGGCGTCGCGCGGAAATAGTCCGCCATGAGGCGGATCTTGGCGTTGCGGCCGCTTTCATAGGCGAGGCGATCGAGAAGGGCGGCAAAGCGGTTCATGCTTCGCCCGCCTCGCTTGCGGCGGGCGCGGCCGGGCTCGGGGCCGGCGCGTCCTCACCCTCCTCCTCGCCATAGCCCACCATATGGAGCGGCCGGGCCCGCAGGCCGATGGAGCCCGCCCAATGGACCAGCGCTTCTTCCGCGCCATGGGTCACCCAGAGTTCCCGGCATCCGGTCGCGGTGATGGAGGCGAGCAGCCCATCCCAGTCCGCATGATCCGAAATGACCAGGGGCAGTTCGATGCCCCGTTGGCGCGCCCGGGCACGCACCCGCATCCAACCCGATGCAAAGGCCGCGACGGGATCGGGAAAGCGGCGCGACCAGACGTCCGTGAGAGCCGAGGGCGGGGCGATCACCACGGCGCCGGCAAGCTCCGCCTTGGCCGCGCCCGTCGCGGGGCGCACCGGCCCAAGCGGAATGCCCTGCGCCTCATAGTAGGCGGTGATGGACGCGAGGGCGCCATGCAGGAAGATGGGCGCGTCGTGCCCGGCGGCACGCAGCAAAGCGATGACCCGCTGGGCCTTTCCCAGCGAATAGGCGCCGACGAGATGCGCCCGATCCGGAAATACAGTTAGAGAATTCAATAACTTGGCGGTCTCGCGGGCAGCCGGGGGATGGCGGAACACCGGCAATCCGAAAGTCGCCTCGGAGATGAAGACGTCGCAGGGCACCGGCTCGAACCGGGCGCACGTGGGATCGAACGTCTCCTTGTAATCGCCGGACGCAACAATGGTGAGCCCGCGCCAGGACAGGGCCATCTGGGCCGAGCCGAGCACATGGCCGGCGGGATGCGCGGTGATGCGCACGCCACCCACCGTTACGCTCTCCCCATACGCGATGGCTTGTGTCGCCCCCGCAAAGGCCGCCCCGTAGCGAATGGCCATGAGATCCAGCGTCTCGCGCGTGGCGAGCACATGCTCGTGCCCCGGGCGCGCATGGTCCGAATGGCCATGGGTGATGACCGCGCGCGGCACGGGGCGCACCGGATCGATGTAGAAATCGCCGACTGGGCAATGGAGCCCGCGAGGTGTGGGTCGCAGCAGGTCTTCCGGGCGCATATCGCGCCGTATATGGGGGAAGAAACAGGTTTCGCGAGGGGTCATGTCCGCACAGCTTTCCCAATCCTCCGGCGACCCGGCCCATGATCGCCGTCTGGAATGGGCACGCGCCTATCTTTCGGAGGGCGACGCGGAAACCGCGGCGGGCATGCTGGCCGACCTGACGGCCGAGGCCCCCCATTTCCTCGCCGCCTGGTTCCTGCTGGGCGAGGCGCGCGAAAGCGCGGGGGACCGGGACGGCGCGGCGCAGGCCTATCGCGCAACGCTGGCGCGCGACCCGCAGGACGGGCTCGGGGCCGGGGCACGGCTGGCACGCCTCGGCGCGCGCCCTGCGCAGGGGGCCCTCTCCCCGGCCTTCGTGCAGAGCCTCTTCGATCAATATGCGCCCCGCTTCGACACCGCCCTGCGCGAAGGCCTGTCTTATCGCGGACCCGAACTGCTGCTGGAGGCGCTGCGCACGGTGGATGGACGAACGTCCTTCTCGCGCGTGCTCGACCTTGGCTGCGGCACCGGCCTCGCGGCGCCGCTCCTGGCCCCGTTGCTTCACACTGAGGGCGGGCAGATCATCGGCGTGGATCTTTCGCCGGGCATGGCGCGGCAGGCCGTGGCGCTCGGCCTCTACGCGCGGGTGGAGGTCGCGGACATGGTGGCGTTCCTGAGCGCAGAGCCAGCTCAGAGCGCCGACCTGATCATCGCGGCCGATGCCTTCTGCTATCTGGACGACCTCGCCCCGGTGCTCAAGGCCGCGCGCCGCGTGATGCGCGAGGACGGGCGCCTCGCCTTCAGCGTGGAAACCCATGACGGGGCGGGGATGATCTTGAAAGACACGCTGCGCTACGCCCATGGGGCGCCGCTGGTGTCGCGCGCGGTGGCTGAGGCTGGCTTTGCCTTGCGCCTGCTGCAACCCGCCGCGACCCGCACCGAGAAGGGCGTGCCGGTCCCGGGCCTGCTTTGTATCGCCGGCTAACGACCTTCAGCCCATAGGCTCCAGCGCCAGCCGCGCATAGGCATCGAACACGCCAATGTCGCCCTCGCCGCCCCGTGCGGCAATGAACTGATCTGGGCGCACCAGCACCCAGCCAGGACCGGAAAATCCGTAGCGCTCCAGCACCTCGGCGCTCGCGCCCATCTCGATCACTTCCAAAGCCCCGGCGAAGCGGCGGGCGGCCGCCCGCAATTCACCGCAGGCGCCCGGATCGCCGAACACCAGAAGCGAATGGTGGGTGGCCGACAGAAGCGACCAGAGAGACCAGCCGTCCCGCTCCACATCCCGCACCCGCCCACCGGCCGCGGGCGCCGGGCCGCCACTGATGCGATGCACTGCCTCGTAAAGCGGTCCGGCGTCATACGCGATGGCGGTCTCCGACATGGCCACCTGGATCTTGCGGCGAATGGCGGGAACGCGAGAGGCAAAGGAGAGGAGCGTGTCACGCAGCAGGCGCGGGGCCTGTCCGTGAGCCACCATGCCGATATGGGTGGTGCGGGCGGCATTGGCGACCACCTCGCGCGCCACGGGGCGACGCTCCGCCTCATAACTCTCCAGCAAGGCCTCGCTGTCGCCGCGCCCGGCAAGGATGGCACCGATTTTCCAGCCGAGATTGAGGGCGTCCTGGATGCCGGTATTCATGCCCTGCCCGCCGGCGGGGCTGTGAATATGGGCCGCATCGCCCGCCAGCAGCACGCGCCCGCGCCGATAGCTCGCGGCAAGCCGCTCATTCACGCGGAATGCGGAAAGCCACGTCGGGTCTCGCGCGACAAGGCCGGGCGGGCCGTTCGCTTCCAGATGCCCCTGGATCTCGGCGAGCGTGGGCGGTTCGTCTCCGGCCGGCTCCTCGCGGATGGCGAAGGTGCGCCACACCCCATCCACCACCGGGAACAGCGCCACCGTCCCCTTGGCGCTCCACCAGATATAGATGCAGCTCTGGTCGAGCGGACCGTCGATGCGGGTGTCGGAGAGGATGAAGGTTTGCGGTTCGGTATAGCCTTCGAACTCGATCCCGAGCGTATGCCGCACCACGCTGCGCGCGCCGTCGCATCCGGCGAGGAAGGAGGCGTCGAACACCTCCTCGCGCCCATCGGGATGGCGCAGCCGCGTGCGCACCACGTCGTCCACCTGCTCGAAGCCGGAAAGCTCCACGCCGCGCTCGATCGCGACACCCGCGCGGGCGAGGCGCCCGGCGAGGATCTCCTCGGTCTTGGATTGGGGCAGGATGAGCGTGAAGGGGTAGGCGCTATCCACCCCCTCGGCGATTTCCATGTTCGCGATCTCATGGGCGCCGTCGCCCATATGAAGCCGGGTGAGGCGCAGGCCGGCGGTCAGGAAATCGTCCAGCGCGCCGAGGGCCGAAAAGCCCTCAAGGCTTCCGCTCCACACCGCGAGCGCCTTCGACACCGTCGCGGCGGCGGGCAGCTTGTCGATGATGCGGAAGGGCACCCCTTGCAAATGGAGGGACGTGGCCAGCGTAAGGCCTGTCGGGCCGGCGCCGGCAATGAGGACGGGACGCGTCTGTGTCGGCATCGTTCCCCCCGGGAGCGTTATGCCGACAAGTAGACCGGGACCCTCCCCTGCGGTCAAGCGGCCGGGAAGGCGCGCGCCATGAGCGCGGGAAGGCGGACCGCCTGAAGCGCGCCGCGCGCCGCGAGGAAAGCGAGGAAGGCGAGCCACAATCCCGCATTGCCGAACGGCAGAAGCAGCCACCAAGCGAGAAAATAGATCGCGAGGGCGAGAAGCATGAGGTTGCGCATGTCGCGGGACCAGAGCGCGCCGATATAGATGCCGTCAAAGGCATAGGCGAAGACGCCGACCGTCGGCAGCAGCACGGCGAAGATCAGGAAATCGCGGGCCGCGACCCGCACCTCGGGGCTTGTGGTCATCAGGTCGATGATGGCCGGGCCGAGGGCGAGATAGAGCAGGCTCGCCGCGAGTGCGCAGCCGAACCCCCAGAATAGAACGAGGCGCAGGCCCGCGAGAAAAGACCGCCGGTCCCGCGCGCCCGCCGCCTGCCCGCAGATTTGCTCGGCGGCGGTGGCAAAGCCGTCGAGGAAGTAGGCGGCCAGCAGAACCATACTGTTCAGGAGCGCGTTGGCAGCGAGCGTCACGTCTCCGGCGCGGGCGCCCTGCGCGGCGAAGAAGGCGAAGGCGAGCATGAGCGCCGCCGTGCGGATCATGATGTCGCGGTTGAGTACCAGCGCCTCGCGGATCGCGGCCCGGTCGAACAGCACCGCGCGGGAGACCGCGAAGTGGAACCCGAGCAAGCGCCCGCACAGGACCAGGCCCGCAATGGCGCCCAAGGCTTCCGCAATGAGCGTGCCCGCCGCCGAGCCTGCGACCCCCCAGCCCAGCCCCAGGACCAGCACGGTGGTCAGCACCATGTTCACAAGGCTGATGAAGATCTGCAGCGCCAGCGCGTGACCGGTGCGGGCAAGGCCGGTGAGCCAGCCGGCGACCACATAATTGATGAAGGTGAAGGGGGCCGCCCAGATCCGAACATCGAAATAAAGGCCGAGCGCCGCATCCACCTCGGCACTCGCGCCGGACAGGTTGAGGGCGGCGTATTTGATGGGGATCTGCATGAGGATCAGCCCCAAGCCGCAGACGACACCCAGCAGAAGCGCGCGCATCAGGACCGCGCGCTCCGACAACCGTTCGCCCCGGCCCAGCGCCTGCGCGGCAAGGCCCACCGTGCCCATCCGCAGGAAACCGAAGCCCCAGAACAGGAAATCGAACACCACGGCGCCCAGCGCCACACCGCCGATGAGCGCGGCGGAACCGAGCCGGCCCACCACGGCCGTATCCACGATGCCGAGGAGCGGCGTGGTCAGATGCGCCACCGTCATGGGCAGCGCGATGGCGAGAACGCGGCGGTGCGTGACCTCGTCCGGCGACACCGCCTGCGGCGCCTCGCGCATCAGCGGCGCAGTCCGCCCGCGATGCGCAGGATGAGCCACAAGGGCACCACGACCACGGCGCCCAGCAGGAAGTAGCGCCACACGCTCTCGATGGCGCCGAAGCCCAGCTGGTAGAGGCTGAGGACCAGGCTCTCGACGCTCTCCAGGATGTTGCGCGGGTCAAGGCCAAGCGACGCCATGATCACGCCGACCACCACGGACAGGATCACGAGGCGGACGAGGACCATGACGGGCGAACCGCCGAAGAAGCGAGAAAGCTGGTCGTTCGCCACTGAACCCTCCTGCCGCAGGGCCGGGAGGCACAGGCCCCCCGGCGCGCGGATGCGTTTCAGAGGCTCTATCACGCGGCGCGACGGGGCGGAACGCCCCGCCGTCAGGGGCGGGGCTGGGCCACGATGCGCAGATAGGGTTTCACCGTCTTCCAGCCCTCGGGAAATTTTTCGCGCGCGACGTCATCGGAAACAGAGGGGACGATGATCACATCCTCGCCCTGCTTCCAGTCGGCCGGCGTCGCAACCGCGTGGCTGGCGGTGAGCTGGAGGGAATCCACCACGCGCAGAATTTCCTGGAAATTGCGGCCCGTGCTGGCGGGATAGGTCAGGGTCAGCTTCAGCTTCTTGTCGGGGCCGATGATGAAGACCGCCCGCACCGTGGCGGTGTCGCTCGCATTGGGGTGGATGAGGTCATAGAGGTCCGAGACCTTGCGATCCGTGTCCGCGATGAGCGGGAAGTTCAGCTGCGCGCCGGTGGCAGTTTTGATGTCGTCCACCCAGGCCGGATGATTGGCGAGGCTGTCCACGGAAAGGCCGAGGACCTTTACATTCCGGCGGTCGAACTCTGCTTTCAGGTGCGCCACCTGCCCGAGTTCCGTGGTGCAGACGGGGGGAAAATTCTTCGGATGGGAAAAGAGGATACCCCAGCTGTCGCCGAGCCAGGAATGGAAGCTGACCTGCCCTTCCGTGGAGTCCGCCGTGAAATCGGGAACGATGTCGCCAAGCCTGAGCACCATAACGCCCTCCTAATAACGAAGAATTTGTGTTGATTATTATAATATACAATCTGTTTTGATAAAACAAGAAATCCCCTCCCCTAGAACGGCGTTCGCCGGGGACGGTAGACGTCCCCGGCGAAGGAAGGTGGATCAGCAAGGTCGGCCGCACGACGGTTTCCGCGGGCGAAGGTATCAGCCGAGCTTTTCGCGAATCAGGGCGCGCGTCTCGGGGATGCCGTAAATCTCCACGAAGGAACCGAAGCGCGGACCCTTCTGCTCGCCCAGGAGCACCTGATAGATGGTGTTGAACCATTCCACCGAAATGCCGGGCTTTTCGGGGGTCGCGCCTTTGGCTTTGAGGTCCTGGTAGCGCGGGATCGGGCGGGCCACGTCATACAGCACGTTCTGGATCTCGTCCGCCGACGCGTTCTCCGGCAGGCCTCCGAGGGCGCCATAGAGGCTTTCCAGCGCTTCCCGCTCCACATCGTCGGGCGCCCGGAACCGCTTGTTGGGCTCCACGAAGGCCTTGAAGTAGCGCACCGCATAGGTGACGAGCTCGGCCAGCTTGGGATGGGTCTGCGCCGACACGCCCGGCACATGGCGCCGCAGGAAGCCCCACAGCACATCCTCATCCTCTGCGTTCGAGGCCGAGGCGAGGTTGAGCAGCATGGTGAAGGACACCGGCATCTCCA
>JASBUY010000389.1 GCA_030147645.1 Aquabacter sp.
CCGCATCGGCGCGGGCAACGATCCGGAAAGCCCGAGCGTTCTGAGCTGGCTGGAGCCAGGGCTGTGGGGCTATGCGGGCATCGTGCTCGCAATTCTCATGGCGGCCGGGGTGACGGCGCTCACCTCACGCATCACCGTCTATCGCACCTTGCGGACCATCCAGTGACCTCATCTCGGCGCGGTGCCCTTAAGGGGCGGATTTTTCCTCGCCCGCGCCGTATTCTGGAGCCATCTTAAGACGATGGAACCGAAGACCGACGCGGCGGGCCCATATTCGGGGAGCCCCGCCGGGGCAGGAGCGACAGCAAGACGACGGCGCGGATGGCTGCGCCTGGCCGCCTTCACCCTGGGCGGCGGCCTGTTTGTGTTCGGCTTCGCCTTCCTTGCGGGCTTCGCCCTGTTCACGGCGCGCATTTCCAGCCGCGAGCCGGTCTCTCCCAAGCGCGCGGACGGGATCGTGGTGCTCACCGGCGGGGCCTCACGGGTCGCGGACGGGGTGCAGTTGCTCGCGAGCGGGCACGGACAGCGCCTGCTCATTTCCGGCGTCAACCGCTCCACGTCGACCGAAGAACTGCGCCGCACCTTGCCGAGCGGCGAGGCGCTGCTGGATTGCTGCGTGGATCTCGGGCGAAAGGCGCTCAACACCTGGGGCAATGCCATCGAGGTTGCGGAATGGACCCGCAGCCGCAAGTTCCATTCGCTGGTGGTGGTGACCTCCACCTGGCACATGCCCCGCGCCATTTTCGAACTCGGCCGGATGATGCCGGACGTGGAGCTGATCTCCTATCCGGTGGTCACCGACCGCATGCAGGACGCCCATTGGTGGAGCGAGCCGCAAACCGCCAAGCTGCTGTTCAAGGAATATGTGAAATATCTCTTCGCCCATGCGAAGATCCGCCCGCTCCAGGCCGTCGCCCCCGCCGGGGACGAGCCCGAGGCTCCCAAAGCGCCGGCAGCCGGTGCCAACGGGCCGCAGGCCGCCGCCACCCACTGAACGCAACCCCAACATAGCTCCGCACACAGCCGCATGGCCGCGCGCGCGGATTCGCGCTATGGACGCGCCGGGACCTCCTGCATTCCGGGGACCGCCTTGACCCTGCTGCGCACCATCCTGTTTCAGATCGCCTTCTATGCCGTGACCCTCGTGTTCGGCATCCTGCTCCTGCCGTTCCTTGTCATGCCTCGGCGCATCCTTTGGAAGGGCATCCGCACCTGGCTGTCCGCCTGCCTGCTGGTGCTGCGCTATGTGGGCGGCGTGCGCGCCGAGATCACGGGCGAGCGCAATATCCCCAAGGGGCCGCTTCTGGTGGCGGCCAAGCACCAATCGGCTTGGGAAACGCTGGCACTTCTCCTCCTGTTCGACGATCCGACCTTCATCCTGAAGCGCGAGCTGACCTGGATTCCCGTGTTCGGCTGGTATCTGTGGCGCGCCGGCATGATCCCGGTGAACCGGGGCGCCGGCGCCGTAGCGCTGAAAGTGATGGCGGAACGGGCGGCGGCTGAGGCCGCCAAGGGACGCCAGATCCTGATCTTTCCGGAAGGCACGCGCCGTCCCGCCGGGGCGCCGCCCCAGTATAAATTCGGCGTGGCGCATCTTTATGCGAGCCTCGGCGCGCCCTGCGTGCCCGTGGGGCTGAATTCCGGCATCTTCTGGCCGCGCCGCAAGCCGCTGCGCCAGGGCACCATCCGCGCGGAAATCCTTCCGCCCATTCCCGCCAAGCTGCCGCGCGGCGTGTTCGCCGCCCGGGTGGAACGGGAGATCGAATCCTCCAGCAATCGCCTCATGGCGCTCGCCTGGGCGGAACTTGGGGAGACACCGCCTCCGCCCCAGCAGCAAACGGGTAAGGTTACGAAATTATCCCCGCAATCCCGCACTGTGGAAAAGTCTTGATCCGGCGAATCGTCCTGTTCTATTTTCGTTCTCATGAATGCGACTGATTCGTTCCTCGTTCCCCTGGTCGATGCGGGTCGTCTCTCCGGTTTGAAGAGCGGTCCGCTCGGTCCCCGCTTCCGCTTCTGGCGCGACCAGGACGGGCGCAGGCACGTCTTTTCGGTCTATGAGACCGACGCGGCGCCGGATTATTCCGACGCTCTCGCCGTGGTGGCACGGCGCACCCCGGCCGGTCCCATCGCATTGTGGGCCGGGCCGACGGGAGAGGCCGCGCGAGCGGCAGCCGCCCGGTTCCTGGCGGAAGAAATCCACATCCATGTGATGGGCGAGGACGCCCCCGAAAGCCTGCGCGCCCTGATGACGCCGCCGGCACCCCGCACGCGCGCCCTGTCTGCCGGCAAAAGCCGCAAAGGGGGCCTGTGCGCCCCGGAAAAGGCCGCGACCTGCGACCGCTCCGACCATCGTTCTGGACGGCGCGCGGCCTGACAGGATCAGTCGTGCCCCTCCTGGAGGCGGTGGGCGATCCAGGCGAGGCCGGGATCGACAATGCCCATGGCCTTCAATTCCGCCACGGTGGCGATGACATAATCCCGGTTCGGTCCGGACTGGCCGTGAGCGCCGCGCACCAGATGAAGCTGGGCGGCATGGTCGAGGCCCTTGGCATATTGGGAATGGCCGCGATTGACGAGATAGACCACCGCCGCCGCATCGCGACCGGACCCGTCCAGCAGGTGGATGCGCCGGTTCGCCTCCCGGTAGACCCCGGAAATCTGCTCCCGCGCGGTCAAATAAGCGTGGGTGTCCGCCCATTCCGCACCCGCCACGCGATAGGCGATGCCCCGGCACGAGCCGCCCACATCGAGCCCGAGGACCAAGCCCGGCTTCTCGGGCGTTCCCCGGTGGTGGAAGGAATAGATACAGAGCGCGCGATGCGCGCCGATGAGCCGGGCCTCCACGCGCTCGGCGAAGGTAAAGCCCGGATTCCACATGAGGGAGCCGTAACCGAAGACCCACCGGTCAGGCTCAGGGGCGCAAGGCACAGTCACAAGGGCACACATTGACAAGAAGGCCGTTCCCGTCGCCTAACAGCGGCTTCCCTCCCCTGCAAGCCGATATGGACCCGGAAGGCGCATGAGCGATACGTCCCCAGCCCCGCGGCGGCGCAAACCCTGGATCATCGCCGTTCCCCTCATTCTCGTGGTGGTGTTCGGCCTGTGCTGGAGCGCCCTGTGGGTCTACGCCTCCGTGCGGGCCGATGGCGAGATCGATGCCTGGATCGCGCGCGAAGCCAAGCTCGGACGGGTCTGGTCCTGCAAGGAGCGCAAGCTCGGCGGCTTCCCCTTCCGCTTCGAGATTCTGTGCCGCGAACCCACTTTGGCGACGCAGGGGACGGGCGACGCGCTGCGCATCACCGCCGCCCGCGCCCATGTGGTGGCGCAGGTCTGGGCGCCCAACCACATCGTTGCGGAATTCGACTCCCCGGCCAAGGTGGAGGACCTCGCCACCGGGCACGTCTACGGCGCCACCTGGTCTCTGCTGCAGATGAGCGGCATCGGCACCATCGACGGCGTGGCGCAGCGCTTTTCGCTGGCGGTGGACAATCCCGCCATCCAGCGCGCGCCGGGAGACGCGGCAGAGACGCTGTTCAGCGCGAAGCACTTCGAGGCCCACGCCCGCCGCAGCCCGCCCGCCAGCGGCGCGGGGCCGGACGGGATCGATTATGCCTTCGGCCTCGTCAACGGCACCAATCCCACGCTGGGGGGCGGGGGTGTCGCAGGACCCATCGACCTTGTGCTCCAGGGCAGCGTCACCGCCATCGACAATCTTCAGCCCATGTCGCTGTCCGAGCGCATCCGCGCCTGGGCGGCGGCGAACGGCACGCTGAAGGTGGACACGTTCCGCCTCACCACGCCCAAGACCGCGCTCACCGCCAATGGCGCCCTGGGCGTCGATCCCCAGGGGCGCGTGTTCGGCGCAGTGAGTATCGGATTTGCCGGAATGGACGAACTCACCAAGGCGCTCGCCCAAGGCGGCATCATCAGCCCCGAAATCGCCTCCATCGCCAACGCGCTGGCTCTGGCCGGCCGCCCCGGCGACGTCGCGGGCCGCAAGGGCACCACCTTCTCCATCTCGCTGAAAGAGGGCGCGGTGCAGCTGGGCAAGGTACCGGTGGGGATCATTCCACCGCTGTTCTAGGGGGTGGGGGGCAGCTTCGTCTGGCGCGCCAAGCTCAGCCGCGGTGTCCCGGGGCTGCGCGACGCCAGGTGCGCGCAGACCGGCATCTGGACGCCCCGCCTTAACACATTCGCCTCGGGTCACACCGTGGGAACGGTGCCGCCGTCGATCAGATGCTCCGTTCCGGTGATGGAGGCGGCGCGATCGGACGCCAGGAACGCGATCAGGTTCGCGACGTCTTCCGGCTTGGCGGGGCGCCCCAGCGGGATGCCGCCCAAGCCATCCATGACGATCTTCCGCCCGCCCTCATAGTCGGTCCCCGCCTCCTCGGCCAAACGCTCCACGAAGCGGGTTGCCGCCTCGGTCTCGATCCAGCCGGGCGAAACCCGGACGACACGCACGCCCTTGGGCGAGATTTCTTTCGACAGCGCCTTGCTGTAGGCCGAGAGCGCCGCCTTGGCCGCCGCATAGGCCGTGGTGGATTCCGGCAGCGGGAGCAGGCGCTGGATCGAGGTCACATGGACCACAACACCCTCTCCGCGCCCTGCCATCTCTGGCACGAGATGGCGGTCCAGCCGAACCGCTGGCAGTAGATTGAGGGCCAGTTCCGTCTGCCACACGGCCTCGCTCAGCGCTGAAAACCCGCCGGCGGGCGCGGCCGATCCCCCCAGCATATGGACAAGGATGTCCACGCCGCCGAGGCGCTCGAGCACGGCGTCGGCGACCGTGCTCGCCCCGTCCTGCGTGGTGAGATCCGCCGCGACAAAGAGATGGTCCGACTCGGCGGCGGGATTGGAGCGCGCCGTGGTCATCACCTGCGCGCCGAGATCACGGAAAAGGGCGACAGTCGCGGCGCCCGCCCCCTTGGTGCCACCGGTGACGAGCGCCCGTTTCCCGGCGAGGGAGAGGAAGCCGCTCATGGGGCAATCTCCAGATGCTGGATCAGGCCATCCCTCACGGTGAAGGTGAAATGCAGCGTCACGGGGCTGCCGGGGAAGTCGCCGCTGACCCGCGCGCGAACGCATGTGATATCGCTCGCCGTCGTTGCTTCCAGCGGCGCGGTCACATGGGGCGTCTTCCGCTTCGCCTCGGCCCACCATGCGCCGATGGCGGCGTGTCCCGCGTGGCGGCGGTTTTCGTCCTCCACCAGCGCGTACGGGGAGAAGGCGGCCATCACCCCCTCCGCATCATTCCGGCTGTCGGCGTCGAAATAGGCCCCGATACAGGGCGGCAGGTCCATTGACGGGGTCATCCCGGGTCTCCTCTGTCCGGCACATCGAAGTGCAGACAGAAGATAGGCCTCGACGATTATAATGATAATCCGGATAAAACTGGATGCGACGATGAATGGATCGGGACAATGAATCGGCTGGCGGTCAACGACCTGGAGGCGGT
>JASBUY010000399.1 GCA_030147645.1 Aquabacter sp.
CGCTCTAGCGCGCATCCGCCTCGAAAGCCGCCACGAAAGCCGCCACGCGGCGGTCGAAGCGGATGTCGGAATGGCGGATCGGGCGCACCAGCGACAGGCCCTCCATGGACCGCGCGCGCGACAGCGCCACATAGGCCTGCCCCGCCGCGAAGGCGCCGCTCTCGAAATCGATGCGGACATCCTCGAGCGTCAGCCCCTGCGCCTTATGCATGGTGATGGCCCAGGCGGGGGCGAGCGGCAATTGAGTATAGGTGCCGACCACCTGCGCCTCGATGCGCCCGCTCGCTTCGTCCCAGGCATAGCGTGTGCGCTCCCAGGTGAAGCTTTCGATCTCCACCGTCGGGCCGGAATCGAGCCGTACCACGGCAGAATGGGCGCCGATGCCCAGGACCGTGCCCACCGAGCCATTGACCCAGCGGCGCGCGGGATCGTTGCGCAGGGCCATGACGCGGGCGCCGGGCTTGAGGCTGAGCCGCTCTGGCACGGGAAGACGATCGCCTTCCAGACCGAACTCGCCCTTCAGCACACCGGCAAAGGTGCGCTCCGATCCCGACAAGGCAGCGAGGCCGCGCTGGTTGTAGGCGTCCGCCCGCGCATTGGTGGGGGTGAGGAGAACCGGAAGCGCGCCGGGGCGGTGCTCGCGCACGCAGGCCGCATTTAGCGCCTCCACCGCCTCGCGCAGCCCGATCCCGCGCCGCACCGCGCCGAGCAGTGCGATGAAGGCGTCGTCGGATTGGCGGTGAACCTTGGTGAAAGGCACCCGCGCCACCGGCTGGTCGCGCAAGGCCAGCGCATCGAAGGCGAAGGGACCGCCATAGCCCATGCGCTCCAGCATCTCCTGCTCCGCATAGGGTACAACGGGAGGAAGCTGGAGGAAATCACCCACCAGGACCACCTGGACACCACCGAACGGCTCGTCGCGATCGCGCGCGATGCGCAGGCTGCGATCCACCGTGTCCAAGAGGTCTGCCCGCACCATGGAAATTTCGTCGATCACCAGACGGTCGAGCTTCTTCAGCAGCCGCCGCACCTGGACGCGGGGCTTCACCTCGTCGGGATTGAGAATGCGCGGGGGAATGCCGAAGAAGGAATGGATCGTCTGCCCGCCGAGTTGCAGCGCGGCCACCCCCGTGGGCGCAAGGAACACCTGGCGCCCGCGCGGCTCCTTGCGCAGATCATGCAGGAAGGTGGTCTTGCCCGTGCCGGCGCCGCCCAGAACCATGATGGCGCCGGTGCCGGCGTCGATATGCGCGAGTGCACGCGCCGCGCCCTCCAAGGTGTCCGGCGCGCTCACCGCAGAAGGCCAGACTCCCGGGCCATGTCCGCGAGATTCTTCTGGGGCCGCGCGCCCACATGGGAAATGACTTCCGCCGCAGCGAGGGCTCCGAGACGCAAGGCGCTCGCAGGATCGAGCCCGCGCGCATGGCCAAACAGGAAGCCGGCCGCGAACAGGTCCCCCGCACCCGTTGTGTCCACCACTTCGGAGACCGGAATGGCCGGCACCGAGACCACCGCTCCGTTGGCGCAGAACAGGGCGCCCTTCTCGCTGCGGGTCACCACCGCCTGCTTGGCTTCCGCGCGCAGGCGGATCAACGCCGCGTCGAAATCGGCGGTTTCATAAAGGGCCTTCACCTCGGCCTCGTTGGCGAAGACGAGATCGACCACGCCGCGCCGGATCAGGTCCAAGAACTCCGCCCGGTAGCGGTCCACGCAAAAGGCGTCCGACAATGTCAGCGCTACCTGCCGCCCCGCCCCATGGGCAATGTCGGCCGCGGTCAGGAAGGCAGCCTTCGCGGCCGGCGGATCCCACAGATAGCCTTCCAGATAGGTGATCGCGGCCTTCACGATCACCTGCGCATCGATATGGCTCGGGGTAAGGTTCTGCGCGGCGCCCAGAAAGGTGTTCATGGTGCGCTCGCCGTCCGCCGTCACCAGGATCAGGCAGCGTGCGGTGGACGGGCCGTCGGACGCGGCCGGGGTGTGGTAAGCGACGCCGGCAGCGCGGATATCATGGGCGAAGACGGTGCCGAGGGTGTCGTCGCGCACCAGGCCGATAAAGGCCGCATGGCCGCCGAGCGAAGCCAGACCCGCCGCCGTGTTGGCTGCGGACCCGCCGGAAATCTCCACGCCCGGTCCCATGGCGCCGTACAACGCCTCCGCCCGCGCCTCATCGATGAGCGCCATGGACCCCTTTGCCATGCCCTGGGCGAGGAGGAAGTCTTCCTCGGCACGGCTCAGGACATCGACGATCGCATTGCCGATGGTGACGACATCGAGGGAAGAGGACAAAGTGCGCTCCTTTGGCAAGACGGCGCCGGAGCGATCCGGCCGTCCGCGCGGGATGATCGTTCGGGCGGCCCCCGCACGGCGATTTCAGGGTGCGCGGGGACGCATCGGCTCTAGCACCGAGGGCAGAGGCGGGCAACGGATGTTCGCTCCGCCGAAGGGTTGTCATGGTCGCTCACATTTTTTGAAAGGCGCGCGGCACAGTGAGCGGCTAAAGAATTTTGGACTGGTTAAACTCTTTTGGCTAGCTAGAGCGCGAGCCGAGCGGAGCCTTGCGACGGGCCGTTCGGTATCGGGGCAAAGAGGGCTTAGAGGATGGCGCGCAAATATTTCGGGACCGACGGCGTGCGCGGACGCGCCAATGCCACCTTGACGGCGGACCTCGCGCTGCGCGTCGGCATGGCGGCGGGCCTGGTGTTCCGACGTGGGGACCATCGCCACCGTGTTGTGATCGGGAAGGATACGCGTCTCTCCGGCTACATGATCGAAAACGCCTTGGTTGCCGGCTTCACGTCGGTGGGCATGGACGTGCTGCTGCTCGGCCCCGTGCCGACGCCGGCGGTGGGCATGCTGACGCGCTCCATGCGCGCGGACCTCGGTGTCATGATCTCCGCCTCGCACAATCCCTATGACGACAACGGCATCAAGCTGTTCGGACCCGACGGGTTCAAGCTCTCCGACGGGATCGAGGCGGAAATCGAAGACCTGATCGACCAGGACTTCGCCCGCAAGCTGGCATCGCCCGCCGAAATCGGCCGCGCGCGGCGGCTTGAAGGCGTGCATGCGCGCTATATCGAATATGCCAAGCGCACTCTCCCCCGGAACCAGTCCTTCGAAGGGCTGCGTGTGGTCGTGGACTGCGCCAACGGCGCAGCCTACCGGGTCGCGCCGGAAGCCCTGTGGGAACTCGGCGCCGAGGTGATTGCCATCGGCACCGAGCCCGACGGCATCAACATCAACCGGGATGTCGGCTCCACCTCCCCCGCCGCCTTGGCCGCGAAGGTGCATGAGGTCCGCGCCGATATCGGCATCGCCCTCGACGGCGACGCCGACCGGGTGATCATCGTGGACGAGAAGGGCCATGTGGTGGACGGCGACCAGATCATGGCGGTCGTTGCCGACAGCTTCCGCGAGGACGGGCGGCTCTCCCGCGACGGCATCGTCGCCACCGTCATGTCCAATCTCGGCCTCGAACGCCATCTCCAGGACATGGGCTTGACCCTGGCGCGGACCGCCGTGGGCGATCGCTATGTGCTCGAGCGCATGCTGAGCGAGGGCTATAATGTGGGCGGCGAACAGTCGGGCCACATCATCCTGTCCGACTATTCCACGACCGGTGACGGCCTGCTCGCCGCGCTTCAGGTTCTGGCCGTCGTGGCTCGGCGCGAACGCCCCGTCTCAGAAGTGTGCCACCGCTTCGAGCCACTGCCGCAGATCCTCAAGAATGTGCGCTATCGCTCCGGCAAGCCCCTGGAAAGCCCGACGGTGATCTCCGCCATTGCCCATGCGGAGGAGATGCTCGCCCGCCACGGTCGGCTGTTGATCCGCCCGTCGGGGACCTAGCCGGTGATTCGCGTCATGGGCGAGGGCGATGATCGCGATCTTGTGGAATCCGCGGTGGACGAGGTCATCGACGCGCTCCAGCAGGCGGCGGCATGAACCAAGCCGCGCCTCAAAATCCGCGTTGATAAGCAATCGCACCGGCACAGCCGATGCGAAGTGAGGAAAATGACCACGCGCCGCTGTTCCGGCGCGTGGGTGTCAGATAGCTTTTGTAATTAGTGAATTAGGAATGTCGGCGCGCGACAGCGCCGCGCCTGTCTTGGATATTTTTCTCCATGTTGATCCCTTTGCGCCTTCTGCCCTGTGCGGTGGTTATGGCCTTTGTTGCCCTGAATGGCGCCGCTGCGCAGACGATTGCGGCCCCCGATTCTGCTCGGAGCGTGCCGAGCGGAGAGATGATGACCCCGGAGGGCGGTTGGTACCTGCGTGTCGATGCCGGCGGATCGCGCCTCAATAACGGCGTTGCCACCATCGGCCCGCGTGCCCAGACCTATGGCGGGCCGGGATGGACCGCCGGCGCCGGCTTCGGCTACCGATTTTCCGGGCAGTTCCGGGCGGACCTTTCGGCCGACGTCATCAACCATTCCCGCTTTCAGGAAAAACTCTTCCTCACCAATCTCTATTGGGATCTGTTCACCTTCGGCCGGGTGACACCCTATGTGGGTCTCGGTGCCGGAGCGGCACAGGTGGAAATCGCCGCGTCCGCGCCGGTGGCGGTGAGCGTGCCGAGCCTTGAGCGCTATACTTGGCAAGCGGCCTGGGCCGTCATGGCCGGCGCGTCGTGGACCTTGGGTCCAGACCTGACGCTGAATGCCGGCTACCGCTATGTCGATCTCGGCGCACCCTCTTTCGATATCGGGGCGCGACCCGTGGATGTCATGCTCTCAGGCGTGCAGGAACAGCAATTTCGCATTGGCCTGCGTTACGCACTTCGCTGAGCCGGCGTTCACCCGTCCTCGTCGTCCCGCCTTGCCTGCATCCGCCGAATGCGGGCAATCACCAATTGCGGGTCATAGGGGCGCGTCAGTTCAGGCCCCTCTTCGCAGAGATTGGCGGCTTCCTTCGCCGCCTTCTCGGTGGAGCCCGCAGCAATGAGGTCGATCCCCGGATAGGCGTCGCGCACCATGGCGCGCAGGGCAAATCCGTTCACCGATCCCGGGGCGTCCAGGTCGAATAGGATGGTGTCGATCATCGGCGTACCGTGGTCGAGCACGGCGAACAGTTCCTCGGATGTGGTGACCTCCACCACCCGGTAGCCGCATCCGCGCAGATATTCGGCGAGGGCATGGCGCGACAGCACGTCCCCATCCAAAAGCAGAATGCACGGCCGCGCGTCGTCAACTGGTGTCTCAGCCCCCATGGGCGCGTCTCCGCTCCAGTACGGACAGAATGAGGCCCACCGCCTTGGTGGGCACATAAGGTTTGGGGAGAAACGGAATGCCCACCGCCACGAGGCTTCCATCGAGATGGCCGGACGTCACGATCACAGCAATATCCGGATGGGAGGCCTGAAGCCGGCGACTCAACTCGAGCCCATCGAATGGCCCCGGCATTTGCACGTCGGTGAACACAACTTCCACATCCAGCCCAGCGGCGATCACGCCGAGCGCCTCCTCGGCATTGGCCGCCTCGACGACGACCAAGCCTTCGGCGCGAAGCAAGTCGCAGAGCATGAACCGCAAAAGCGGATCATCCTCCACGACGAGGACGGGGCGGGCCTCAGGTCCGTGCGCGTCCAGCATCGCTACATTGTCCATGTTTCCCCACTCATCCTCCGGTTTTGTAGAACGCGCGGACCTGGGGGTTGTTCCGCTCAAGCACAACAATAAGGCAGCCGAACTTATTGGCCCCGCGGCGGGAACTCCGTAAGGTACGCGCCGCCGCGCCGGGGCATTGTCGCTGGGCGCGGCTGTGCGGCCAGCAGGGAGTTTCTTGGTGCTCGACCTCACCCATGCCTCAGGCATCGCGGCGGAAGCGCAAAGCCTGCTCGAACGCCTCGGCGTTCCGGGCGCTGCGGTGTCAGGCGGCGCGCTCATGGCGCGTTCGCCGCTCACCGGGACGCAGATCGGCGCGGTGGCGCCGACCCCTGATCCGGCGGAGGCCATCGGGCGCGCCCATGAGGCCTATCTTGCCTGGCGCACCGTGCCCGCCCCCCGGCGCGGCGAACTGGTGCGACTGCTCGGTGAGGAATTGCGGGCCGCCAAGGCCGATCTCGGCCGCCTTGTCACGCTGGAAGCCGGCAAAATCGCCTCGGAGGGCCTGGGCGAAGTCCAGGAAATGATCGATATCTGCGACTTCGCCACCGGCCTTTCGCGGCAATTGCACGGGCTCACCATCGCCACGGAGCGCCCCGACCATCGCATGATGGAGAGCTGGCATCCGGCGGGCGTCGTGGGCGTCATCAGCGCCTTCAATTTTCCGGTGGCGGTCTGGTCCTGGAACGCCGCCCTCGCTTTTGCCTGCGGCGACGCGGTGGTCTGGAAGCCGTCGGAAAAAACGCTTCTCACAGCCCTTGCGGTCCAGGCGCTGTTCGAGCGCGCGGCGGCGCGTTTCGGCGGCGTTCCCGACGGGCTCTCCACCCTGTTGATCGGGGGACGCGAGGCCGGTGAAGCCTTGGTGGCGGACCCGCGCGTTCCCGTTGTCTCGGCCACCGGGTCCACCGCCATGGGCCGCGCCGTCGCGCCCCGCCTCGCGGCGCGCTTTGCCCGCGCCATACTGGAACTCGGCGGCAATAACGGCGCCATCGTCACGCCCTCCGCCGACCTCGACCTTACCGTGCGCGCGGTGGCCTTCGCCGCCATGGGCACGGCGGGCCAGCGCTGCACCACACTGCGCCGCCTGTTCGTCCATGACAGCGTTTATGAAGCCTTGGTGCCGCGCCTGAAGGCCGCCTATGGCAGCGTCACGGTGGGTGATCCGCGCGCGGCCGGAACCCTGATCGGCCCGCTCATCGACCGCCCCGCGTTTGAGGCCATGACGCACGCTCTGGACGCCGCCCGCCGCGACGGCGGCGTGGTCACGGGTGGCGTGCGCGTCGAGGCGCAGGGCCTGCCCGAGGCCTATTACGTGCGGCCCGCCCTGGTGGAGATGCCGGCCCAGACCGAGGTGGTGCGAGCGGAAACCTTCGCCCCCATCCTGTACGTGATGCGCTATCACACGCTGGAGGACGCCATCGCCCGGCACAATGATGTGCCCCAGGGCCTCGCCTCCTCCATCTTCACCACGGATCTGCGGGAAGCGGAGCGCTTCCTCTCGGCCGCCGGCTCGGATTGCGGCATCGTCAACGTCAATATCGGCCCCTCCGGCGCCGAGATCGGCGGCGCGTTCGGCGGCGAGAAAGAGACCGGCGGTGGGCGGGAGGCCGGCTCCGACAGTTGGAAGGCCTATATGCGCCGCGCCACTAACACCATCAATTATGGCGCGACGGTGCCGCTCGCACAGGGCGTCTCCTTCGACGTGAGCTGACGCCACTGTCGCGCCGTTCCCTGCCGTCCGCGGCGAGGCTATTCTCGTTTTTCTCCC
>JASBUY010000400.1 GCA_030147645.1 Aquabacter sp.
TGAAGCGTGACATGCAGCCCACGCGGGCCGCACACTCGGTGAACGCGGCAGGAAAATCGCCAAGCATGACGATGGCCGCCCGGTCCACCCTTGCCGGGCGCCCCCGAATGGCCTTTGCTTGAGCCCCGCCTTGCCCGCCTCGCCGGAGAGTCCCTTGCCGCGCCCGCCCCGTTCCGCGCCGGACCCGCTTCTGACGGGCGGCAAGCGGCGCGCCTTCTTCTGGCGGCTGCAAATCCTCGGCTGGAGTGCTTTCGCGCTGGTGGATTTTGCCAACCGCCTGCTGACCTATCACAGCCTTCCGGTCGCGGTGGTCATCACCCTGTTCGCCTGGCCGCTGCTGATTGCGTTGTCCTCGGGCCTTGCCTGGTTCTATGCAAATCATCTCCCCAAGAACCGGCTGGGGGCCTCCAGCATCGTCCTGGTGATCGCCCTCTCCATCGCCGCCGCCGCCGCCGTGGTGGGCACGGGCTATGTGATCCGCCGGCTCCACGGGTGGGAAATTCCCGGCTGGCACCCTGTGGAGGAGATGATCGTGCCGCTCATCCATTACAGCGTGGTGCTGGGGGCATGGACGGTCTGCTTCCTGTGGATCCGCGCCGAACTCGACCGGCGCGCCGCGATCCGGCGCGCCTTCGCGGTGCAGGCGGAGGCGATGAAGGCGGAGATCCAGCATCTGCGTCTCCAGCTCGATCCCCATTTCCTGTTCAACGCGCTGAACGGCGTCGCCGAGGAGATTCCCGAGGACCCCGCCGCCGCCCTCGCCATGATGCGCGATCTGTCGGCCTATCTGCGCCATTCACTCTCCAGCATCGACCAGCCGGTGGTGCCGGTGGAGGCGGAAGTGACCTCGCTGCGGGCCTATCTGCGCATCCAGGAAGCCCGCTTCGGCGCGAAGCTGCGCACCCGCCTCGCCATGGACCCCGACGCCGCCTTGCGCCCCATCGCCAATTTCCTGCTCCAGCCTTTGGTGGAGAATGCGGTGAAATACGGCGCGCGCCAGGATGGGCTCGACGTCACGGTGCGCATCAAGACGGACGGCACCGCGCTTCGCATTGCCATCATCAATACCGGCACGCTGGAGCCCCAGACCACGCGGCGGCGCGGACGGGGCATCGGCCTTTCCAATGTGCGGCGCCGTCTTGCCGTGCATTATCCTGACCGGCACCAGTTCCGCCTGGAAGAGGTGCCGGCGAACCCCACGCGGGGCAAGCCGGCCCGGGTGGTGGCGTCCTTGATCCTGGAGGGGGAACCATGCTGAGGGTTGTGGTGGTGGATGACGAGCCGCTGGCACGGCGCGCCATCAAGCGGCTGCTGCGGGCCCATCCGGTGGATGTGGTGGGCGAGGCCGAAACCATCGCCGAGGCGATGGCGCTGATCGAGGCGACCCACCCGGACCTCCTCTTCCTGGACATCGAACTCAACGGCGGCGACGGCTTCGACTTGATCGCCGCGCTCGCCAATCCGCCCAAGGTGGTGTTTGTCACCGCCTATGCCCAGCACGCGGTGGAGGCCTTCGCCGTGGATGCGGTGGATTATCTTCTGAAGCCGGTGGCCCCGGAGCGGCTTGCGGAGGCCTTGGCGCGGGTGGAGCGGGACGTCGCTCCGCGCGCGGAGAAGGCCCAGGACGACACCATCGAATTGCGCACGCCGAACCGCAGCGTGCTGGCGAAGCCGGCCGATATCGTCGCCTTGAAGGCGGACGGGGACTTCACCCGCGTCCTCCTGTCCGCCCAGCCGCCCTTGATGATCTGGCGCACGCTGACCCATTTCGAGCAGCTTCTGCCCACCCCGCCCTTCGTGCGGCTCAGCCGTTCGCTCATGATCAATCTGGATCGCCTGCGCCGCATCGATGCGCCCTCGCGCGATGATGTGCGCCTGACGCTGGAAGGAATCAGCGAACTGGTCTCCATCGGCCGCGCCGCCGCCGCGCGGCTGCGCGAAGCCATGGGCAGCCACCGCCTGTAGGCGCGCGCGACCAGCCGCGGCGAAACCGTCCGGCGAAGGCTAAAGCTGCGCCAGCGCCTCCAGCTCCGCCATCAAGGCGGGCGGAACCCGCAGGCCCTCGGCGGACCCCTGCGCGGCCCGCGCGCGGGAGCGCTCGCCGGGCAGGAAGATCGCGTCCATGCCGTCCTGGCGAGGCAAGGCCTTCAGCGTGGCGCGCAGCGCCTCCACATCGGCGGCGAAAGCTTCCGGTGGGGAAAAGGCCGCCACATCCATCACCATGATCATGGCGCTCGCGCCCCGTCCCGCGTCGGCGCCGCCGAGCAAGGCCGGCACCACGACCGGCGCACCCGCGAGCACGCTGGTCATGGCCTCGAACAAGATGGCGAGGCCGGACCCCTTGGCGCCCCCGAGCGGCAGCGGGATGGCCGCCTCCTTGGCCCGCCGGGTCGGCGCTCCCTCTGCGGTCAAGGCCCAGCCCTCGGGGATGTCCGCGTCGCGGGCCGCCAATTGGCGCAGGCGCCCGAGCGAAACGACGCTGGTGGCCATGTCCAGCAGAAGCGGGCCGCCCGCACCTCCCGGCACCGCGAGCGCGATGGGGCTGGTGGACAGGCTCGGCACCCGCGCGCCGTGGGCGGCCATGAGGGGCTTGCCGGAACCGAAGATCAATGCGGCGAACCCGGCCTCGGCGGCCTTCAGCGCATAATAGCCGATGGCGCCGGTATGGGTGGTGCGCTTCACCAAGGCGAAGCAGCCGCCCGAAGCGCGCGCCCGCTCCATGGCCCACTGGGTGGCGCGAACCATGGCCACCGGCCCCGGCGCGAGATGCGCGTCGATGAGCAGCGTCGCGGGCAAGGCCCGTTCAATGGAGGGCGCGGCGCGCACATCCATGCGTCCCGCCCGCGCCATGGCCGCATAGGAGGGCACGCGTGCGAGCCCATGGCCCTCGCGCCCGGTGAGGTTCGACCAGACCAGCATGTCGGCGATCAGCGCCGCATCCTCCGGCGTGCTGCCGAGGCGTCGGAAGATGCGCGTCACCAGGTCATGGAGCGCAGCCGGCGCGTGCCTGGGCTCCTCGGGCGGCGCAGGCGAGGGCATGTCAGGAGCGATGCCCGGGCGGCGGGCCGTCGCCCCACAGATTGGCCCCCTCCGACGCACGCCAGACCTTGGGCCGCTGCGGCGTGTCGAGATGCCAGGGCTTTGGGTCAAACGCGCCGGACGCCTCGTCCGACATGGTGTCCAGCTCGGTGAACAATTCGACGATCTGGCCCTGCGGGTTGCGGTGGTAGAGAAAGATATTGTGCCCCGGCCCGTGCCGGCCCGGTCCCCACGTCACCTTGATCTTGTGCTGCGCCAACCAGTCG
This sequence comes from Aquabacter sp., assembly GCA_030147645.1. Lineage (GTDB taxonomy): Bacteria > Pseudomonadota > Alphaproteobacteria > Rhizobiales > Xanthobacteraceae > Aquabacter. Next base: position 3,306 of record JASBUY010000400.1, read on the forward strand.
CAGGCCGAGCGCACCTCGCTCCAATCCGTGAGCTCGAACGCCATATGGTGCATGCCGCGATTGGCGGAGGAGAGGAAGTTGCAGGTGTGGTGGTCCGCGCCGCAGCGCATGAAGACGAAGAAATCCTCCATCCAGTCCGACACCCGGAACCCCAGAATGTCCCGGTAGAAGGCGACCGCCCGACCGATATCCTCCACATAGAAGGCGATATGGCCGAGCTTGCGCGGCGCGATGGGGGTCTTCTGCGCGATCGACACGTTGGGCCCGACCGACATCTTGGGCGCGGCCGCGGCCTGCATCTGCGGCGGGTCGGTGAACAGATCGATCTGCGTGCC
>JASBUY010000246.1 GCA_030147645.1 Aquabacter sp.
GGGCGAGGAGATGGAGATGCGGCCGGCCTTGGCGTCGGCTTCATTGTCGCCGACGATCTGCCAGACCTTCTCTTCCTCGGTGTCCTCGTCCACCAAGGTCACGGTCGCGCCGAATTTCACGACATCGCCGGACAGCTTGGACACATCGATCACCTCGGCCCGGGACAGCTTGTCCTCAAGCTCGGCGATCCGCCCCTCATTCAGGGACTGAAGCTCCTTCGCCGCGTGATACTCTGCATTTTCGGACAGGTCGCCATGGGCGCGCGCTTCGGAAATGGCAGTGATGATCCGGGGACGCTCCACCTGTTGACGATGGCGCAGTTCATTTTCGAGGGCGGTGTAGCCGCTCCCCGTCATGGGAATCTTGTCCATGGGTCCGTTCTGAGACCTCCTGAAACCCCGACTCCCCTTCGCCGCCGGGCGAAGGACAGCCGACGCAAAACAACAACCTTGAGCGCGGGACGATCACCGTCTCGCAATCGCCGCGCGAAAGGTTAGCAATGGCATGCCGCAGGTCCCGCCGCCGAACCGGCATCGAGGACCTGTGCTCACGCCTTCACACCCCGCGCATCGCCGGAGACGAACGCTCAGTTCGCCTCCGTGGATCCGCCGGCGCCGAAATAGCTCTGCAGAGCGCGCACCTGAAGATCGCCGCCCACATAGGCCTTGATCCCCTGCGCCGCTGCGACGGCTCCAGACAGCGTGGTGTAATACGGCACTTTGTGCAAGAGGGCCGCGCGCCGGAGCGAGCGGCTGTCCAGAAGGGCCTGAGACCCCTCGGTGGTGTTGAACACCAGCTGGACCTCGCCATTCTTGATGGCGTCCACGATATGAGGACGGCCTTCCAGAACCTTGTTGATCTTGCCGGCGACGACGCCGTTCTCTTCCAGGAAGCGCTGGGTGCCGGAAGTGGCGATCACCTTGAAGCCGAGATCCTGCAACAGCTTCACGCTCGGCAGGATGCGGGCCTTGTCGCTCTCCTTCACGGAGACGAACACGGTGCCGCTCTTGGGCACCTTGGTCCCGCCGCCGAGCTGGCTCTTGGCGAAGGCGACGCCATAATCGGTGTCGAGCCCCATCACCTCGCCGGTGGAGCGCATCTCCGGGCCGAGCACTGTGTCCACGCCCGGGAAGCGGGCGAAGGGGAACACCGCCTCCTTCACCGCGATATGGTCCACCGCATGGCCCTTCAGGGTGAAGGTATCCAGCGTCTCGCCCGCCATGACGCGGGCGGCGATCTTGGCGATGGGCAGGCCCACCACCTTCGCGACGAACGGCACGGTGCGGGAGGCGCGCGGATTGACCTCCAGGATGTAGATGTCGTCGTCCTTCAGCGCGAACTGCACGTTCATCAAGCCGACCACGCCAAGGGCCAAGGCGAGCGCCGTGGTCTCCTTCTCCAGCCGCGCGATCATGTCCGGCGTGAGCGAATGGGGCGGCAGCGAGCAGGCGCTGTCACCCGAATGGATGCCCGCCTCCTCGATATGCTCCATGATTCCGGCGACATGGACATTCTTGCCGTCGCAGAGCGCGTCCACGTCCACTTCGATGGCGTCCGACAGATAGCGGTCGAACAGCAGCGGATTCTTGCCGAGGACGGTGTTGATCTGGCCGGTCTTGTCGTTGGGATAGCGGGCCTTCACCTCCTGCGGCACGAGGCCGGGAAGCGTGTCCAGCAGATAGTCGCCGAGCTGGCGCTCGTCGCGGATGATCTGCATGGCGCGCCCGCCGAGCACGTAGGAGGGGCGCACCACCATGGGATAGCCAAGGTCCCCGGCCACCATGCGGGCCTGCTCCACCGAATAGGCGATGCCATTGTCCGGCTGGCGCAGCTTCAGCTCGTTCAGCAGGCGCTTGAACCGGTCGCGGTCTTCGGCAAGGTCGATGGCGTCCGGCGATGTGCCGAGGATCGGCACATCGGCCTCTTCCAACGCGCGGGCGAGTTTGAGCGGAGTCTGGCCGCCGAACTGCACGATCACGCCGTGCAGCGTGCCGGCAATGCGCTCACGGTCGATCAGTTCCAGCACGTCCTCGGCGGTCAGCGGCTCGAAATAGAGCCGGTCCGAGGTGTCGTAGTCGGTGGAGACGGTCTCGGGATTGCAATTGACCATGATGGCCTCGATGCCCGCTTCCTTCAAAGCGAACGCCGCATGGCAGCAGCAATAGTCGAACTCGATGCCCTGGCCGATGCGGTTGGGGCCGCCGCCGAGGATGATCGCCTTCTTCGCCTCCGAGGGCCGCGCCTCGTCGGCAAGGCTGCCGGCGAAAGGAGCCTCATAGGTCGAATACATGTAGGCGGTGGGCGAGGCGAATTCGGCGGCGCAGGTGTCGATGCGCTTATAGACCGGGCGCACGCCCAGGGCCTGACGGCGCGCGCGCACCTCGCCTTCTTCCAGCCGCGCCAGGGTGGCGAGGCGCCCGTCCGAGAAGCCCATGGCCTTGAGGCCACGGAATGCGCCGGGCGTCTTGGGCAGGCCGAAGCGCTTCACCTTCTCCTCGGTGTCCACGATGCCGCGAATCTGGCCGAGGAACCAGGGGTCGATCTTGCAGGCGGTGTGGATCTCGCCATCACTCATGCCGAGGCGCATGGCCTGCGCCACATAGAGCAGGCGCTCGGGCGTGGGCGTGCCCAAGGCGGCGCGGATCGCATTCTTGTCGTCGCCCGAGCCGAGGCCGCCGATCTCCACGTCGTCGAGGCCCGAAAGACCGGTCTCCAGCGAGCGCAGCGCCTTCTGGAGGCTCTCCTGGAAGGTGCGGCCGATGGCCATGGCCTCGCCCACCGACTTCATGGAGGTGGTGAGCGTCGGGTCGGCACCCGGGAACTTCTCGAAGGCGAAGCGCGGGATCTTCGTGACCACATAATCGATGGTCGGCTCGAACGAAGCCGGGGTCGCCCCGCCCGTGATGTCGTTCTCGATCTCGTCCAGCGTGTAGCCGACCGCAAGGCGCGCCGCGACCTTGGCGATGGGGAAGCCGGTCGCCTTGGAGGCAAGCGCGGAGGAGCGCGACACGCGCGGATTCATCTCGATCACGATCATGCGCCCGTCTTCCGGGTTGATCGCGAACTGCACGTTGGAGCCGCCGGTCTCCACGCCGATCTCGCGCAGCACCGCCAGCGAGGCGTCGCGCATGATCTGGTATTCCTTGTCCGTCAGCGTCAAAGCCGGCGCGACGGTGATGGAATCGCCGGTATGCACGCCCATCGGATCGAGATTCTCGATGGAGCAGATGATGATGCAGTTGTCCGCCTTGTCGCGGACCACCTCCATCTCATACTCCTTCCAGCCGAGCACGCTTTCCTCGATCAGCACCTCATTGGTGGGCGAGGCGTCGATGCCGCGCTCCACGATCTCGATGAACTCGGCCTTGTTGAAGGCGATGCCGCCGCCCGTGCCACCCATGGTGAAGGAAGGGCGGATGATGGCGGGCAATCCGACCACGTCGAGCGCGTCCAGCGCCTGCGCCAGGGTCTTGATCTGCCGCGAGGTGGGCGTCGAGAGGCCGATCTTGGTCATGGCCTCGCGGAACAGCTCGCGATCCTCGGCCTTGTCGATGGCCTCGGCGGTGGCGCCGATCATCTCCACGTCGAACCGGTCGAGCACGCCGCCCTTCTTCAGCGACAAGGCGCAGTTGAGCGCCGTCTGTCCGCCCATGGTGGGCAGCAGCGCAAAGCCCTTGGCGCGGTCGCCGCGTTCCTTCTCGATGATCTTGGCGACGATTTCCGGCGTGATCGGCTCGATATAGGTCGCGTCCGCCATGTCCGGGTCGGTCATGATGGTCGCCGGATTGGAGTTCACCAGGACGACCCGGTATCCCTCTTCCTTCAGCGCCTTCACGGCCTGTGTGCCGGAATAGTCGAATTCGCAGGCCTGCCCGATGACGATGGGGCCGGCGCCGATGATCAGGATGGTTTCGAGGTCAGTGCGTTTCGGCATGTCTCGCTGGCGCTCGGCAGGCGCAAAAAAAGGGCCGCGGGTCACGCGCCCCTGTGGATTGGATCCCGTCGGCTGACGGCAGGTGCGGCGCCTTGCGTTGAATGATCTTCGCCCGGCGCGCTATTTGGCTTCCTTAGACCATAATTGCGCGCGACGGAAGACCGCCGCTCGGCCCCAGACGCGTGCCGGACCTGCACCGCGCGCGGCCCGCTTTCGAAGGACATCGCGTTTCATGATCGAGATCCGCCGGCTGCTCGCGCGCCATCGTCCGCTGGTGATGCAGCTCGCGACCTTCATCGCCGTGGGCCTGACGGCGGCGGTCGCCCATTTCCTGGTGCTGGGCACGCTGGTGGAACTGGACCTGCTCGGCCCGGTCTCCGCCTCCATGATCGGCTTCGTGGTGGGGACGCTCGTCACCTACACCCTGAACAGCCGCTTCACCTTCCGCTCCACGCGCTCCCATGCCGGGGCGTTGCCGCGTTACTTCGTGGTGGCGGGCGTCGCCTTTGCCCTGAACGGCGTGCTCATGGACCTGTTCACCCACCGGCTCGGCATCTTCTATCTCGTGTCCCAGTTGCTCACGAGCGCGCTGGTCCTGTGCTGGACCTTCAATTCCTACCGTCTCTGGGCCTTTGCCGAGCAGAGGGTGCGGCGCTGAGCCGTCAGGCCGGGCGGGCGAGGAAGGCCATGCGATTCTGGTTATGGCCCACATTGGGCCGGGTGCGCGCGGCGCTGTAGCCGGCCTGGCGCAGCAGGGTCAGGAATTCCGCCTCGCGATACATGGACAGGCCCAGCTCCGCGCGCAATTTGCGGTAGGGCGAAAGCGCGGTGCGGGCGAGCCCGACGACGGCCGCGCCCAGAAATCCCCCATGCGCCGCAAAGGAGAGCAGCGCCAGCGCGTCCTGCGCCGCCCCCACATCCGGGGGGATGACATCGGCAATGAGCAATGTCCCGTCCCGCGCGAGAAGGCGCCGCCAGAGGGCCAGCAGGTCCAGGAGAACCGGGCGGTCGAGATATTGCAGCAGGGAATTGGCGACGATCAGATCAAAGCTCGCATCCGGAAGCGCCGCCACCTCATCGGGGGAGGCGACCGACACGCGGTCCTCTCCCGCGAAGCGCGCGCGCAGCTTTTCCCGCACACCGGGCGCCGCGTCACAGACCGTGAGATGCCCGCAAGACCGGGCGAGAGCCGGCGCGCTCAGCGCCTCGCCGCATCCATAATCCAGCACCCGCGCGGCGGGATGGGGCACATGGCGCGCGAGATCGGCGGCGATGCGCGCATAGTGCAATTGCTTATGGCGCTCGCTCACATAGATGGCGTGCGCGCCGTCCCAGAAAGAGATCCAGTCCATGCGGGCTTGATGCCCGTGAAATGGGGCGGAGGAAAGCCCGAATTGGCCCTCCGCCCCCTGTTTGGAAGGATCAGCGGGCCGCCGCGATGCCGGCGCGGACCTGCTCGATGGCCTGGTCCACAAGACCAATGGCCGCGACGCGGTGACCGGCCTTGTCCTGCGCCGCCTGCTCGAGGCTGGCACGGGCGCCGCGCAGCTGCTCCAGGGCGGTTTCCATGAAGGGCTGAGCCGCGATGGAGGGGCTGATCAGGGCCTGCGCGCCGAGCGCGAGCACCGCGCCCAGTGCGAGAACGGCCGAGAATTGAGCGAAAGAGCGGAAAACCATGACAGGACTCCCATTATCTCTCAGTTGTGCGCGAGGCATCGTTTCAGCATGAGCTGCGGCGCTCGAGTGGCAGCGGGCATGCGGTCGGACCGACCGCAAGCTGCCGCCGCACGTCCGCGTCAGCGCGCGAAGGCGATGCCGGCCTTCACCTGCTCGATGGCCTGGTCGATGAGGCCGATGGCCGCCTCGCGATGGCCGCCCTTATTGGGCTCGGCCTGCTGGAGGCTGGCGCGGGCGGCGCGCAGCTGCTCCAGCGCGGCGTCCATGTAAGGCTGGGCCGCGAAGGCGCCGCCCATCAGGGCATTGCCGCCGAGCGTCACGCCCACGCCGAGTGCAAAAGCGAGAAAAGTCTTGCGAGAAAAGGTCATGATTTACCTCCAAAAGACACGCGCATTCACGGATCGAATTACGGCGGCTTTGCAGCGGTTTCACGACCTTTCGGTAATTTAATGATGAAGGCCTACCACTTGTAATTGACCCAGAAGAGCCCGACCGCGGGGTTCAGCGCACGGATCGCCGCATCGCTGGAATTGAACACTTTCGGGCCCATGGCCTTGGCTTGCGCACTGTCCGGCGCGAGCGCGGAAATGGCGAACTGCACCCCGAGCCGGCAGGGGCCGGGCAGGTTGCCGAGCAACCCGCCGCGCCAGTCCACGACCACGCCGCCATTATTGCCGCCGAAGCCCACCAGACGGAACGGCCGGCCATTGGCCTTCTCCACATCCGCGAGCGAGGTGCCGACTGTCACGCCGGCGACGCTCCAGCGCGTCTCCTCGGTGAAGGAGGCGCGCAGCGGGGCCGTGTAGCCGATGGCGTCGCCCCAGGCCATGTCCACCCGCAGCTTCGGCTCGTTCGGCAGCAGGATGGAGCCCGGCGCGGAGGAGCCGTTGGGCTGGGGCACGTCGCCATGGGCCACGTTGCTCTGGCCGAAATCGGCCATGATGTTCACGTCGGTGGTGGTGGGCGCCCAAGGCCCCTTGCACTCGAACACGCGCGGCGGCGCGTCGGGCGCGGGAATGGAGACCACCGCCTCATAGCCGCCCCAGGGATCGGTCTCCACGACCTTTCCGGTGCCCCAGGTGGCACTGGGCGTGCCGCAGCCGGTCAGCGCCACCGCCGCGAGCGACACGGCCGCCAGCGATCGCGCCGTTCCGCGGCGCCCGCTCTTGGGCTTCATTCCAGACGCAACCATCCCCGCCTCCCAGCACAGTCGGCTCATCTCATAGCGCGGAACGCTGCGGCTTGAAATTGGCGCGGGCCCGCCTTTTCCGGCCGGGGGGTCAGATTTTGTCCAGATGATAAATGCAGCCTGCTTCCTGCGGAGGTATCGTGTCACAAGGCATTCATGAGGATAGCGCATGTCACGTCGTAAGGGTTCTGCGGGGAAATCCATGAACGACATGACCAATCTCGGCCTGGAGAGCGTCGAGGCACGCACCGTTCAGGATTATATCGACGAAACGCCGCAATGGAGCGACGGCACCCCGGTCTCCACTGTGCCCATGACCGCCATGCAATGGCGCATCTGGGGCCTCGCCGCCGCCGGCAAATTCTTCGAAGGTCTCGTCGTCTTCATGACCGGCGTCGCGATGCCGCTGATGTCGGAAGAATTCGGCATGGGCTCGTTCGAGCACGGCCTGGTTGGCGCGGCCAGCCTGTTCGGCATCCTGGTGGGCGCGCTCACCCTCGGCGGCCTCTCCGATTATTTCGGCCGCAAGCTGATGTTCATCATCGAGATGGTCATCTTCATCTTCTTCCTGGTGCTGCTCTCGGTCGCGACGTCCTTTGCCTGGATCGTCGTCTTCCTGTTCGGCGTGGGCCTGGCGCTCGGCTGCGACTATCCCACCGCCCATCTGGTGATTTCCGAGAGCATCCCCTCGTCCGCGCGCGGACGGCTGGTGCTCGCCGCCTTCGCCTTCCAGGCGGTGGGCGCGCTGACCGGCACGGCCCTTGGCTATCTGATCCTCTCGCTCTCGCCGGAGATTGCCTCCTGGCGCCTCATGTATGCGAGCGCCATCATCCCCGGCATCATCGTGCTGGTGGGCCGCTTCTTCGTGACCGAGAGCAGCCATTGGCTCGCCGCCGTGGGCCGCATGCCCGAGGCGGAGGAGCAGATCCGCAGGCTGCTGAAGCGGCGCCCGGACTATCCGAAGCACATCAAGCTGAAGGTCAAGCAGGGCCACCATCACCATAAGAAAGAGCGGACCATCCGCTCGCTGTTCTCGGACAAGCACCGGCGCGCTACCATCCTCGCCTCGGTGCCTTGGTTCCTGCAGGACCTGTCCACTTACGGTATCGGCATCTTCACGCCGACCATCCTTGCCGCTGCGCTCGGCGAGATTAAGGTGACGCACACCCACGACATCACGGACATCATCGCCAACGACATGCTGGCGGCCAAGGGCGCGGCCTTCATCGACCTGCTGCTGCTGGCGGGCATGATCGCGGCGGTCCTGCTGTCCGACCGCGTGGGGCGAATGCCGCTCCAGATGCTGGGCTTCATCGGCTGCGCCGTGGGCCTTCTGGTTGCGGCCTTTTCGGTGGACTATAGCGGCGGGATGCAGATCTTCCTGATCTATGTCGGCTTCATGCTGTTCAATTTCATGACCAATTTGGGTCCCAACTCGCAGACCTACCTGATCGCCGGCGAGGTCTTCCCGACCCATGTCCGGGGCCTTGGCGCCGGTTTCGCCGCCGCAGCCGCCAAGGTCGGCGCGGTTCTGACCGCCTTCCTCTTCCCGATCCTTCTGGCCGATATCGGCACCAAGATCCTGCTGTATGGCCTTGCCGCCGCCTCCGTTCTCGGGGCCTGGGTGACCTGGCGCTTCGGCATCGAGACAAAGGGCATGAAGCTGGAGGACGTGGGCCACTGACCCTGCCGCACGGCAGGGCCAGATCGGTGCGCCCGAGCCGCGCGGCTCAGCCGAAGCGGTCGCTCACCACCTGCCAGTTGACGAGGTTCTTCAGAACCGCGTCCACATGGGCGGCGCGCTTATATTCATAGTCCAGATAATAAGCGTGCTCCCACACATCGACGCCCACCAGGGTCGTCTTGCCATCGGCCAGCGGGTTCATGCCGTCCTTCATGCCGATGACGGCGAGCCCGTCGCCATCCTTC
>JASBUY010000247.1 GCA_030147645.1 Aquabacter sp.
TCCCGTCCTGGATCACCTTCTTCCACATGGCTCCCTCCTTGGCCTGGAAGGCCGTGAAGGCCGCCGGCGAGGAAGCGACGACCTCGAAGCCGAGGTCATTGAACTTCTTGATGACCTCCGGGTCCTTCATGGCCGCCATCAGGGCCGATTCGATCTTGGCCTTCACATCGGCCGGCAGGCCCTTGGGCGCAGCGGCCGCCTGCCAGGAATAAACCTCCAGCGGCACACCCGCCTGCGCCATGGTGGGCGTGTCGGGGAAGAGGGACGTGCGATCCGCCGCGGTGACGGCCAGCAGCTTCAGCTTGCCACTGCGAATCTGGTTCGCCACTGAGCCGAGATTCTGGAACGAGACGTCCGCGTGACCGCCCATGAGATCGTTGATGGCCGGCCCGCCGCCCTTATAGGGCACATGCAGGCCCTGCGTGCCGGTCTTCTGCCAGAACAGCGCGGCGGTCAGGTGATCCGAGGAGCCGATGCCCGAGGAGGCGAAGGTCACCTTGTTTGGGTTCTTCTTCATATAGTCCACCAGTTCCTGGACCGTATTGGCCGGGAAATTGGGGGAGGCGACCAGCACATTGGGTGTGCGCACGATCTGGGTCAGCAGATCCATGTCCTTCTGGGGGGAATAGGACAGATTGGGATAGAGCGCGGGGTTGATGGAGAACACGCCGATGGAGCCCACCAGCAGGGTGTAGCCGTCCGGCGCGGCCTTCGCGACATGGGTCGCGCCCGTGCCGCCATTGGCGCCGGGCTTGTTGTCCACCACGACCGGCTGGCCGAGCACTTCGGACATTTTCGGCGTGAGGAGCCGGGCCGTGCTGTCGGACGCGCCGCCCGCCGGGAAAGGGACGACAACCGTCACGGGCCGGTCGGGGTAGCCGGCCGCGAACGCGCTGGTGCTGAGCGCGAGACCCAAGAGGGTCGCGCCGAGAAATTTGAACGCCATCGAACGTCCTCCCTAGGACTTATCTTTTCCGGCAGACGCCGGGCATGCCCGTCTAAGGCGGGTCTAAAGGGAGCAAAACACTAATGCATTAGTGGGTCAACTCGAAATCATGGTATGGGAGAAGGCGATGAACGAGGCCTTCAACCCGCAAGTCCTGCCCCGGCCGGCGCGCGACCGCTCACGTCAGGCGGCGCCGCAGGTGCTGGACTATCTGCGCGAGCACATCGTCGCCCTGCGCCTGCCGCCGGGGACCACTCTGCCGCGCGCCGCGCTCCAGGACTTGTTCGGGGTGTCCTCGACCCCCGTGCGCGATGCACTCATGCGGCTGGAAGAAGAAGGGCTGGTGGAAGTGTTTCCCCAGCATGCGACGCGCGTGTCCCCCATCGATCTCGCCCAGGCGCGACGCACCCAATTCCTGCGCCGGGCCATCGAGCAGGAGGCGGTACGCCTTTTGTGCGCGCGAAGCGACCGCACCGACGCCGTGGCGGCGCTGAAACAGGTGATCGCGCGCCAGACAGCTCTGCTGGCGGCGAACGATCTCGAAGCTTTCGACGCTCAGGATCGCGCCTTTCACGGCACCTTGTGCGACCTCGTGGAGGCGGGCGAGGTCTGGGCGCTGGTGCGCCGGTCCTCCGGCCATATCGACCGGCTCCGCCGTCTGAACCTGCCGCTCGCCGGCAAGGCGCCCCAGATCATCCGCGACCACGAGGCCATCGTCGCCGGCATCGTGGCGGGCGATGCGCAGCAGGCCCAGGCCGCGGTGCGTGACCACCTCTCCCGCTCGCTGGCATCCGCCGACGGCATGCGTCGCGACCGACCGGACTATTTCCGCGAATAGGCCCCCGCCTGCCCCGGTTCTCGTTCCTGAGCCGGGATGCTATGTGCGGTGCGCGTGCAAGATCAAAGGCCAAGGGCCGGAGCGGAGGAAAACGCCATGCTCACCACAGTCGATGCCTTCGACCGGATCGGCGAGGAGAACGCCTTCGCGGTTCTGGCGCGCGCCACGGCGCTCGCGGCCGAGGGTCGGGACATCATCAATCTCGGCATCGGCCAGCCGGACTTCCGCACGCCCGAACATATTGTCGAGGCGGCGGTGAAGGCGCTGAAGGATGGGCATCACGGCTATACGCCATCGGTCGGCATTCTGCCGTTGCGTGAGGCGGTGGCCCGTGACCTCAACCGCCGCTACGGCGTGGAGGTGGACCCGAACCTCGTCATGATCGTGCCCGGCGGCAAGGTCACCATGTATGCCGCCATCCGCCTGTTCGGCGAGCCCGGCGCGGAAATCCTCTATCCCGATCCCGGCTTTCCCATCTACCGGTCCATGATCGAGCATACCGGCGCGACGCCCATTCCCGTTCCGATCCGCGAGGAGAACGGCTTTGCCTTCTCGGCGGAGGAGACGCTGGCGCTCATCACGCCGCGCACGCGCCTGCTCATCATCAATTCCCCCGCCAATCCCACCGGCGGCGTGACCCCGAAGGCGGAGATCGACAAGCTCGTGAAGGGCCTCGCCGCCCATCCCATGTCGCGCTGATGTCGGACGAGATCTACGACCATTTCGTCTTCGACGGAGAGACGCACCAGACGCTGCTGGCCTATCCCGAAATCCGCGACCGCCTGATTGTGCTGAATGGCTGGTCCAAGACCTATGCCATGACCGGCTGGCGGCTCGGCTATTCCATCTGGCCTAAGACCCTGTACGAGGCGGTGCGCAAGCTCTCGGTGAATGCCTGGTCCTGCGTGAATGCCGCCGCCCAATTTGCCGGCATCGCGGCGCTGGATGGTCCCCACGAGCCCGTTCGGGAGATGGTCGCCGAGTTCGATCGGCGCCGGCATCTGGTGGTGGAAGGCTTGAATGCGCTGCCCGGCGTGTCCTGCGCCACGCCGAAGGGTGCCTTCTATGCCTTCCCGAACGTGTCGGGCACCGGCTGGCGCTCGGCCAAGGCGCTGGCCTCCGCCCTCCTGGAGGAGGCGGGCGTGGCGGTGATCGGCGGGCCGGACTTCGGTGTGTACGGGGAAGGCTATCTCAGGCTGTCCTACGCCAATTCCGCCGAGAATATCCGCGCGGCGTTGGAGCGCGTGGATGCGTTCCTGAGGCGCCAGAAAGCAGCGTGACGGCGCCCCGGCTGGGGCCGGGACAGTCGCTCCGCCAACGGACCTTGCGCCCGGCAAAGGTCTGGACGAAGGTGCGCGGCCTAAAAGGATTAAGGTCCGCGGACGAGACACGGCACAAGGCAAGGTACCAGATATGGCAAAAGTGGTTTGCGTCGGTGAGGTGATGGTGGAACTCGCGCGTGGCTCGGACGGGCGCTTCGGGCTCGGCTTCGGAGGGGACACGTTCAATACCGCCGTCTACCTGTCCCGCGCCGGCATCGACACCGCTTATGCCACCGCCCTCGGCGACGACCTCTTCTCCTCCCAGCTCCTGGAGTTGGCGGCGGTGGAAGGCGTCGGCCGGGAGACCATCCTCCAGGCGAAGGGGCGCATGCCCGGCCTTTAT
>JASBUY010000414.1 GCA_030147645.1 Aquabacter sp.
GCGCATCAAGTGGTGGGAGGACTATACGCAGCGCAATGGCGGGGAGATGAACAACAATCCCTCGCCGGGCAACAAGGCGGGCGGCCTCACCACCATTCTGGAAAAATCGCTGGGCGCCGCAGCCAAGGGCGGGGCCGCGAACCTTGCCGCCGTCTATGAATATGCCGAGCCGGTGACCACGCCCGGCTTCGTCTTCATGGACACGCCGGGCTACGACCCCGTGGCCGCGACCGGGCAGGTGGCGGGGGGCGCGAACGTGATCTGCTTCACCACCGGGCGCGGCTCCGCCTTCGGCTGCAAGCCGACGCCGTCCATCAAGCTCGCCACCAATTCCGACATCGCCGCCCGCATGTCCGAGGACATGGACATCAATTGCGGCGACGTGCTGGACGGGGTCCCGCTGGCGACGAAGGGGCGGGAGATTTTCGACCTCGTGGTGGAGGTGGCCTCCGGCGCCTCCACCAAGTCCGAGGAACTCGGGTATGGCGACGCCGAGTTCGTCCCCTGGCAGATCGGCGCGGTGATGTGATGGGGCGGGGGGCGCGCATCCTCACTTGGAGTGGCCACGGGCTGACCCCTGCACCCGTGCGGCGTGGCATGTGGCGTGATGGGTCAGAGCCGAAAATGGCCCCCTCCCAACCCTCCCCCGCAAGCCGGAGAGGGTTTCAGGGCGCGAGCGCTCTGACGGCGTTATTCAAAAAGGTCCGGGTGCTCGGCTTCCACCTTGGGCAGCGCGCGCAGGATCTCCGACAGGTGCTCCCGCATGGCCTCGGCCGCAGCCTCGCCGTCGCCCCGGTCAATGGCGGCCATGATGGCGCGGTGCTGCTCCACCAGGGGCAGCATGGAGCCCTTCAAGGTGAGGTGGCAGGCGCGGTCCATATGGGCCTTGATGTCGGCAATGGCCTCCCAGGCGAGCGCGCAGTGGGCGCCTTCGGCCAGCGCCATGTGGAACATCTCGTCATAGCGCTGGAAGGTCTCATGGGCCCCGCGCGCGGCGGCCTTCGCCTGGAGGTCCAGCAGATCGTCGATGCGCACGCGCGCGCCGGGATCGAATCCGGTGGCGGCGCGGCGGGCGACGGCGGTCTCGATGGCCTCGCGCACGAAGCGCGCCTCCATCATCTTCTTTACCGAAATGCGCACCACCAGGGTGCCGCGCTGGGGCAGGATTTCCACGAGCCGGGTGCGCGCGAGCCCGATCAGCGCCTCGCGCACCGGCTGGCGCGAAACCCCGTGGCGCTCCGCGATCTCCGCTTCCGAAAGGCGGGTGCCGGGCGGCAGCGCCAGGGTCACGATGGCCCGGCGCAACTGCGCTTCGACCTGCTGCGCCGCCGAGCCGCTCGACGGAACCCTGATGGCGTCCAAGGAAGACCCTCCCCGTTGCGTGACGAAATATACTACCATACAAAGACGCCCTCCGCGCACTGGCGGGCGTGACCTTTCGTCATTCTGGATCGCTCTCGCGCTCCCAACAAGAACAAGGCCTTAAGGACCGCATCGTGAAGAAAATACCGGCTTTCATCTAGGGAGACTGACCCATGCTCACCCGTCGCCGCGCCCTCGCGCTGGCCGCCGCTCTGTCCCTTGCGCCGCTCGGTGCCGCGCATGCCCAGAGCGTGACGCTGCGCTCCGCCGATATCCATCCCGATGGCTATCCCACCGTCGAGGCCGTGAAGTATTTCGGCCAGGTGCTGGACCAGAAGACCAACGGAAAGTTCAAGGTTCAGGTCTTCTTTGCCGGCCAGTTGGGCGGCGAGAAGGAGACCATCGAGCAGACCCGTTTCGGCGTCATCGATCTCAACCGCGTCAATACCGCGCCCTTCAACAACCTGATCCCGCAGACCGCCGTGCTCGGCCTGCCCTTCCTGTTCCGCGACGTCCAGCACATGTACAAGGTGGTGGACGGCCCGCTCGGCCAAGAGATCGCCAAGGCGTTCGAGCCGCATGGCCTCGTGGTGCTCGGCTTCTTCGATTCGGGCGCGCGGTCCATCTACAATTCCAAGCGCCCCATCAAGACGCTGGCCGACATGAAGGGCATGAAGATCCGCGTCCAGCAGTCGGACCTCTTCATTTCCATGATCAACGCGCTTGGCGCCAATGCGACGCCCATGCCGTTCGGCGAGCTTTATTCCGCGCTCCAGACCGGCCTCGTGGACGGAGCGGAGAACAATTACCCGTCTTATGAATCGGTGAAGCATTACGAAGTCGCGAAATACTACTCGCTCACCGAGCATTCCATGGCGCCTGAAGTGTTCGTCATGTCGAAGATGAGCTGGGACAAGCTCTCGCCCGCCGACCAGAAGCTGTTCAAGGAAGCCGGCAAGGAAGCCACACTGAAGATGCGGGAGCTGTGGGCGAAGCGCGACGCGGACGCCAAGGCCGTGGTGATCAAGGGCGGCGCGCTCATCAACGAGGTGGACAAGCAGCCCTTCATCGACGCGATGAAGCCGGTCTACGACAAGTTCGTCACCACCCCCGAGATGAAGAACCTCGTGGAGCGCATCCGCGCGGTGCAGTGAGCCTTTGGCCGGCGGGGCGCGGGACGCGCCGCCGGCCGTTTTCGTGACTTCCCTCGCTGCGCCAAAGCCGCATTGCCAGAGGCCTTCACTCCATGGGTTCGTCTACCGCCCTCGTTCCCCTGCGCCGGCTGGTTGGCTGGCTTTCCACCGTCGCGCTCTGGATCTCCGGGGTGGGGCTCGTGGTCATGACCGGCTGCGTGATGTGGCAGGTGATCGGCCGCTACCTGCTCAATGATTCCCCAAGCTGGACCGAGCCCTTCTCGCTGCTGCTGATGAGCTGGTTCATCCTGCTGGGCGCGGCGGTCGGCGTGCGCGAGGGCAATCATCTCGGCTTCGAGATCGCGCTGCACTTCGCCTCTCCGCCCGTCCGGCGGCTGATGGAGGTGGTGACCGACCTTCTGGTGATGGCGTTCGGCGTGGCCATGGCCTGGTACGGCTGGTTCCTCGCCATGGGCACCTGGTCGGCCAAGATGGCCGGCGTGAACATTCCCCAGGGCGTCGACTATCTGCCCCTCACCGGCGGGGGTGCGCTCATCGCCCTGTTCTCGCTGGAAAAGCTGCTCGACCATCTGACCGCCCGCAAGGTGGAGGATGTCCCCCTCCACGGCACCCACACGGTGGAGTGACGCGCCATGGCCATCACTGTTCTCTTCGGCGTCTTCACCGTCCTGCTCATCATCGGCATGCCGGTCGCCTTCTGCCTCGGCCTCGCCTCGCTGGCGACCGTCCTCTACATGGGCCTGCCGCCCATCGTGGTGTTCCAGCAGATCAATTCCGGCATGAATGCCTTCTCCATGCTGGCCATTCCCTTCTTCATCTTCGCGGGCGACCTGATGATGCGCGGCGGCATCGCCGACCGGCTCATCGGCATGGCGGCGGCGCTGATCGGCCATCTGCGCGGGGGTCTCGGGCAGGTGAATGTGGTCGCCTCGACCCTGTTCGGCGGCATTTCCGGCTCGGCCGTGGCGGATGCCTCGGCCATTGGCGGCATCATGATCCCGCAGATGGAAAAGCGCGGCTACGCCAAGGATTACGCGGTGAACGTCACCGTGAATTCGGCGATCATCGCGCTGATGATCCCGCCCTCCCACAACATGATCATCTATTCGCTGGCGGGCGGCGGCACCATTTCCATCGCCGACCTGTTCACCGCGGGCATCGTTCCCGGCCTGCTGCTGGCGGCGGCGCTGATGATCACCGCCTATGTGGTGGCGCGGCGGCGCGGCTATCCCGCCGGCACCTTCCCCGGCTGGGCGGGCGTCGGGCGCGCCGTCGTCGCGGCGGTGCCGGGCATCCTGCTCATCGGCATCATTTTCGGCGGCGTGCGGTCGGGCATCTTCACCGCGACGGAATCCTCCTGCATCGCGGTGATCTATGCGCTGCTGGTGACCGTCCTCGTCTATCGCGAACTGGACCTGCCCGCCTTCTGGGAAGCGACGCTGGGCGCGGTGCGCACCACCGCCATGGTGCTGCTGGTGATCGGCACCGCCGGCGCCTTCGGCTGGCTCATGGCCTTCCTCCAGGTGCCCAAGGCCACCATCGAGCTGATGCAGTCCATCTCGGACAACAAATACGTCATCCTGCTGCTCATCAACATCATCCTCCTGATCCTCGGCACCTTCATGGACATGGCGCCGATGATCATCATCTGCACGCCCATCTTCCTGCCGCTCATCAAGGCGTTCGGCATCGATCCGGTGCAGTTCGGCGTGATCCTGATCCTGAATGCCGGCATCGGCCTCAACACGCCGCCGGTGGGCTCGGTTCTCTTTGTTGGCTGCGCGGTCGGCAAGATCACCATCGGCGAAGCCATGAAAACCATCTGGCCCTTCTTCGGCGCCTCGATCGCGGTGCTGATGATCGTGACCTATGTCCCCGCCGTCTCCCTCTGGCTGCCCGCTTTGTTCCGCTGAGCGGGCCGCCCCCTCCTTTCATCGAAGGATTTTCCAATGATCACCGACGTGCGCCACGTGCATCACCCGGAAGCCGTGCGTTTCTTCGACACCGACGATCTGCGCGCCAATTTCCTCATCGAAGGCCTGTTCCATCCCGGCGCTGTGCGGCTGACCTATTCGCACATCGAGCGCTTCGTGGTGGGCGGCGCGACGCCCACCGGCACGCCGCTGAAGCTGGAGAGCGACAAGGCCACCATCGGCTCGCCCAACTTCCTCGATCGGCGTGAACTCGGCGTGTTCAATATCGGCGGGCCGGGCACAGTGACGGCCGATGGCGAGACCTTCGCGCTCGGCCATCGCGACGCGCTTTATGTGGCCATGGGCACGAAGGACGTGGTGTTCGCCTCGGATGACGCGGCGAACCCCGCGCGCTTCTATCTGCTCTCCACCCCCGC
>JASBUY010000253.1 GCA_030147645.1 Aquabacter sp.
ACGGCCTGTCCGGCGACGCCTTCCACATCACCGCTCCCTCGCCGGACGGCGACGGCGCCTTCCGCTGCATGAGCGCGGCGCTGAAGCGGGCCGGCGTGACGCCGGGCGAAGTGGACTACATCAACGCCCACGGCACCTCCACCATGGCGGACGGGATCGAGCTGCAGGCGGTGGAGCGGCTTCTGGGCAACAGCGCGGCGGGCGTCTCCATGTCGTCCACCAAGTCGTCCATCGGGCATCTGCTCGGCGCGGCGGGCGCGGTGGAGGCGATCTTCTCCATCCTCGCGATCCGCGACCAGGTGGCCCCCGCGACGCTCAATCTCGACAATCCGTCGGTCGAGACGCCCATCGATCTCGTGCCGCACACCCCGCGCGCCCGCAAGATTGATGTCGCCCTCTCCAACTCGTTCGGGTTCGGCGGCACCAATGCGTCCCTGGTGTTCGCGCGTCCGAAAGCGTGATCCTGGGGCCATCGCCGACGCCATGGTCCCATTTTCGTCCATTTGAGCCTTATCCCCTGTTGCGGACGACATGGCGGACCGGCCCGGGCCGCCATGGAAGGGAGACCGGAACCGGACAAGCCCAGCGCAGTCCTGCTGTAAGGATCCGCGCTCCCGCCTGAGCCGGATTTCGTTTAGCCGCCGCAACCGGGAGAGCGAGGAACTGCCGCATGGCCGCACCCGACGACAAGGCCCAGATCCCCGCGAGCGAGCCGCCTGCGCCGGCGCCTGCCGCACCAGAAGTCGCAGCGGAGACCTCCCGTCCGAGCGAACCTCCGGCCCCGCCGCCGGCCCGTCCCGCTCCCACTCGCCGGGAACGCCGGGAGGCCGAAAAGGCCGCGGCGAAGGCGAAAAAGCGCCGCCCCTCGCGCAGCGCCAGCCACCCGGCGGTGGTGATTGGCAGCGCCATCTTCACCTTTCTCCTGTTCCTCGCCGTAGGCGGCGGCCTGCTCGCCTGGTACGGCCAGCAGCAATATTCCGCTCCCGGCCCCCTTGAGACCGAGAAGGTGGTCTTCATTCCCCGCGGATCCGGCACCCGCGACATTGCCGAGATCCTGGAGCGCGAGGGCGTGGTGCGGAACTGGGCTCTGTTCATCGCGAGCCAGCAGATCACCCATCGCGGCGAGCAGCTTCATGCGGGCGAATATCGCTTTCCGCCGGGCATTTCCCTGTCCAAGGTTCTGGACGACATGGTGGAAGGCCGCGTGGTTGTCCATCAGGTCACCATTCCCGAGGGCCTGACGAGCCAGCAGATCGTGGACCGGTTGAATGCCACGGACCTGCTGACCGGCTCCCCGCGCGTGCCGCAGGAGGGAACCCTGCTGCCGGAGACCTACCGCATCACGCGCGGCATGCGGCGCGAGGAAGTGCTCCAGCGCATGGCGGCCGAGCAACAGAAGGTTGTGCGGGACATCTGGGCCAAGCGCGACCCCACGCTGCCGCTGAAATCGCCCCAGGAATTGGTGATCCTCGCCTCCATCGTGGAGGATGAGACTGGCAAGGCGGACGAGCGGCCGAAAGTGGCGGCGGTCTTCATCAATCGTCTCAACAAGAAGATGAAGCTCCAGTCCGACCCCACCATCATTTATGGGATCGTCGGCGGCAAGGGCTCGCTCGGCCGGCCCATCACCCGCGCAGACATCTCGACCCCCACCGCCTACAACACCTACACAATTGACGGCCTGCCGCCCGGCCCCATCGGCAATCCGGGCAAGGAGGCTCTCGCCGCCGTTGCGAACCCCGCCAAGACCGACGACCTCTATTTCGTCGCCGACGGCACCGGCGGGCACGCCTTCGCTAAAACGTTGGACCAGCACAATCGCAACGTCGCCAAATGGCGCGAGATCGAGGCCGCCCAGAAGGCGGCGCAACCGCCCGCCGCCGCGCCGGCCGCGCCCGTGACGGCGCCCGGCGCCGGCGTGTCCACCAACGCAAATTGAGGAGCGGCCCCGCCGCAACGCGCCCATGTCCCTCGCCAGCATGACCGGGTTCGCCCGCGCCCAAGGTTCCGTCGGCGCGTGGCGCTGGAGCTGGGAGGTCCGCTCGGTCAATGCCAAGGGGCTCGACCTGCGGCTGCGCGTCCCCTCGGGCTTCGATGCCCTGGAGGCAGCAGCCCGCGCGGCAGCGGGAGCCCGTCTCGCGCGCGGCTCCGTCTCGGCCACCTTCTCCTATGCCCGCGAGGGTGATTCGGTGACGGTGAGCCTCAACGCGCCGGCCCTGGATGCCCTCATCGCTGCCGGCCGCGCCGCCGCAGACCGGTTCGGCCTTCCAGCCCCTACCCTTGATGCGCTCCTGGCGGTTAAGGGCATCGTGGACGTGGTGGAGGCCGAGCAGTCCCCGGAAGACGTTGACGCCCTGACCCGCGGCGCCACCGCCGGTTTCGAGACTGCTCTCACCGCACTGGTGGAGATGCGTCTTGTCGAGGGGAGCGCCCTGAAAGCGGTTCTGCGCGACCGCCTCGAGGCAATGTCGCGGCTGATCTCCGCTGCCGAAGCCCTGCCGGAGCGGCGCATCGAAGCCATACGCGCGCGACTGGAGGAGCAGGTGCGCGCCTTAATGGGCACCGCCGCCCCACTAGACCCCGACCGCCTGCACCAAGAAGCCGCGCTACTCGCGGCCAAGGCGGACGTGCGCGAAGAGCTGGACCGCCTCACCGCCCATGTGGCGGCTGCCCATGCCCTGATCGATGCGGGTGGCCCGGTCGGGCGCAAGCTGGATTTCCTCGCCCAGGAATTCAACCGCGAAGCCAACACGCTGTGCTCAAAGTCCAATGCGGTGGCCCTCACCCAGATCGGACTTGACCTGAAGCTTCTGGTGGATCAGTTCCGCGAGCAGATTCAGAATATCGAGTGAGCCGTCGCGCGCCATGGCCAAAGCCTCCGCCCCCACGTCCGCCCATTTCGCGCTGCCCGGCTGGAAGCCCGGATCCAAGGGCCTCGCGCGGCGCGGCCTGATGCTGGTCCTCTCCTCCCCCTCGGGTGCGGGCAAGACCACGCTGTCGCGCCGCCTTCTGGCGCAGGATGACCGCATCACCATGTCGGTCTCGGTCACGACCCGCCCGCCCCGCCCCGGCGAGGAAAACGGCAAGGACTATTTCTTCGTCAGCGTTGCGGACTTCGAGCGGCTGCGCGATTCGGGCGAATT
>JASBUY010000434.1 GCA_030147645.1 Aquabacter sp.
AAAGGCATTAAATTTCGGACAGGAAGCAAGCGCGCTGTTCTCGCGCCTTCCCCAACGGCCAAGCCAGCGCAAACGACTTTGGAAAGGTCCAGCTCGCGATTTACTATATTCGTTCGTGACAAGTAATCGGTCGCGACTGTCAATTTGTAACAATAAATGTCATCAGCGCAGGGGAGGCGGGCCCGAGGTCCGCCCCCCTTGGTGGGCGCGTGGACTCAGCCGTCCAGCAGCCCTGCGAGCTTCAGCGCGACGCCCTGCGCGCCTTCCACCCGCAACCGCCCGGTGGAGAAGACCATCATCGGCCCGATGCGCCCGGTGATGAGCTTTTCCAGCGTGTCGGAGGAGAGCTTCAGCACCGCCTCGGCCTCGCCGCCGCCTTCCGAGATGTCGGCGGACGGCCCGGTGGCGTCCAGCAGGATCGCCGTGCCGGAATCGGTGAGGTCGAAGCGCACGCGGTGGCCGAGGCCAGACAGGGCGTCGGCGCGATCGCGCATGAGGTCGATGAGGGCAGAGGTCTCGGCCATGGGTCCGCTTTCGTCGGTTTGAACGGTCAGAACAGCGCCTCGTCCAGCGCCATGAGGGAGGCCTTGCCGGCCTTGATGGAGCCCCACAGGGCGGCCACGTCGGGCAGGAGGCGGTCGAAATAGAAGCGCGCGGTGGCGATCTTGGCGTCATAGAAGGCGGTGTCGGCGCCCGGCTCCTTGCGCTTCTCGGCCGCCACCTTGGCCATGCGCGCCCACATGTAGCCGAGCGCCACGAGGCCGAACAGGCGCAGATATTCGGTCGCCGCCGCGCCCGCCTCCTCGGGGTCCTTCATGCCCTTCTCGGCAATGAAGCCGGTGGCGAGCTGGAGCGCGCCGAACGCCTTGCCGAGCGGACCCATGAAGGGGCCGATGGTCTCGTCGTCGAGATTGGCGTCGATGAAGTCCAGAACCGGGTGGAAGAAGCTGCGCAGATAGCGCCCCGCATGGGCGCCGAGCTTGCGGCCCACGAGGTCGAGCGCCTGCACGCCGTTGGTGCCCTCATAGATCATGGCGATGCGCGCATCGCGCACATATTGCTCCATGCCGTGGTCGCGGACATAGCCGTGGCCGCCATAGACCTGGACGCCGAGCGAGGCATTCTCGAAGCCGAGATCGGTGAACAGCGCCTTCACGATGGGAGTCATGAGGGCGGTGAAGTCCTCGGCCCGCTGGCGCTCTTCCGGGTCGTTGGAGCGTTCCATGAGATCGAGATTGCGCGCCACCCAGCCGGCGAGCGCCCGGCAGCCTTCATTGTAGGCGCGCATGGTCATCAGCGTGCGCCGCACGTCGGGGTGAACGATGATGGGATCGGCCGGCTTGTCGGGATGCTTCGCGCCGGTGAGCGAGCGGCCCTGGAGGCGCTCCTTGGCATAGGCGACCGCGCTCTGATAGGCGGCTTCGCCGACGCCGAGGCCCTGCGTGCCCACCGACAGGCGCTCGGAATTCATCATGGAGAACATGGCGCGCATGCCCTTGTGGGGCTCGCCCACCAGCCAGCCGGTGGCGCCGTCGAAGGACATCTGGCAGGTGGCCGAGCCGTGGATGCCCATCTTGTGCTCGATGCCGGTGCACATCACGCCGTTGCGCATGCCGGGCGTGCCGTCCTCGCGCGGCAGGAATTTCGGCACCAGGAACAGGCTGATGCCCTTGATGCCCTTGGGCGCGTCCGGCAGGCGCGCCAGCACCAGATGGATGATGTTGTCGGTGAGGTCATGCTCGCCGGCGGAGATGAAGATCTTCGAGCCGGTGATGGCATAGGAGCCGTCGCCATTGGGCTCCGCCTTGGTGCGCAGCAGGCCGAGATCGGTGCCGCAATGGGGCTCGGTGAGGCACATGGTGCCCGACCATTCCCCCGACACCATCTTGGGCAGGAAGCGTTCCTTCAGCTCCTGCGAGGCATGGTGGGTCAGCGCCACATAGGCGCCATGGGTGAGGCCGGGATAGAGGCCGAAGGCGAGGTTGGCCGAGCACATCATCTCTTCGATGAACTTGGTCACGCTCGCCGGCAGGCCCTGGCCACCCCATTCGGGATCGCAGGCGATGCCGTTCCAGCCGCCATCCACATAGGTCCGGTAGGCTTCCTTGAAGCCTTTCGGGGTCCGCACCACGCCATTCTCATAGGTGCAGCCTTCGAGGTCGGCCGACTGGTTGATGGGCGCCAACACCTCGGTCACGAGCTTGCCGGCCTCTTCCAGCACGGCATCGATGAGGTCTGGCGTGACGTCCTCAAGGCCCTGCATCTCCTTGAGGGCGTCCGACCCATGCAATTCGTGCAGCACGAACCGCATGTCGCGAAGCGGGGGCTGATAGACCTGCATGGCGATGTCTCCCGTATTCTTCCTGGCCTCACGAAGAGGCGTGTGATCTTGCGTCTTGTCCTGTCCGTCGCGACGGGCGGTGAGTTTGTGTGTCCAGCGCCGCAGCCCGGCGCGGCGCTTGTGCTTCTCCAGGAGCTTGTCTTGTCCGGTTCGGACGAAGTTCGGCCCGTCTGTTCGTCTTCGTCCGTCATGGCCGGGCTTGACCCGGCCATCCACGGCCCTCGGCTGGTGCGCCCGGCAGAACCCCGTGGATGCCCGGATCAAGTCCGGGCATGACGGTGGTTCGATGGCGAGGCACGTTCTCCTCAGTTCCTCAAGGGCCGGCCCGTCTCCAGCGTGTGCTCGATGCGGGCGAGCGTAGCGTTGGTGCGGATGAGGCGCATGAAGGCGGCGCGCTCCAGTTCCAACACCTGGGCCTCGCTCACCGGCTCGATATGGTCCGCGTCCCCGCCCGACAGAATGGTGGCGAGCGCGTCCGCCACCACGAGGTCGTGCTTGGTCGCGATGCCCCGGCGGTGGAAGCCTTCCGCCGCCATGACCAAAGCGGTCTTGCCGGACGGGCCGGGCAAGGTCAGTTCCTTGGCCTTGGGCGGCGCATAGCCCTCCACCAGGGACAAGGCGCGGGCCTTGGCGTCCGCCAGCAGGCGGTCGCGATTCATGGTGATGCCGTCGCTGCCGCGCAGGAACATCAGCTCCTTGGCCTCGGCGGCGGACTTGGAGACAGTGGCCACCGAGACCGTCTCGAACACCTTGGAGGTGGCGGGCATGGGCCCCTTGGGCAGGCCCGCGCTATATTGCCAGCGGGTCAGCATCTCCTTGCAGCCGCCCCAGCCGGGAATGAGGCCGACGCCGCATTCCACGAGGCCGATATAGCTCTCCGCATGGGCCTGGACCGCGCTGGAATGCAGCAGCAATTCGCAGCCCCCGCCAAGCGCCATGCCGGCTGGCGCCGACACGGTGGGGAAGGGGGCGTATTTCAGGTCCTGATAGACCTTCTGACCCGTCGCGACGAGCTTCTCCACCTCGCCATAGGCCGCGATGTTGCAGGCGAACAGGGCGAGGCCGAGATTGGCGCCGACCGAGAAGTTGGAGCCCTCATTATAGATCACGAGGGCCTTGTACTTCTCCTTCACCAGCTTGGTAGCCTTGGCGAGCATCGTGATGATGCCCTCGTCGAGTGAATTGCCCTTGCTGGTGAATTCCAGGCACAGCACGCCGTCGCCGATATCCCACAGAGCGGCCGAGCCGTTCTTCGCCACGGGTTCGCTCGACATCTTGATGTCGGAGAGCAGCAGCACGCCCGCCGGGCGGACGATGTTGTGATAAGCCCCGTCGGTGCCGAGATATTGGCGCTTGCCGCTCTCCACCCGGTAGAAGGATTTTCCCTCCGCCGCCGCCAGCAATTCGGGCACGCTCTCGCCGTCCGCCCGCAGAAGCGCCGCGAAGGCGGAGGTTCCGATCCGGTCGATCAGTTCGAACGGACCCCATTTCCAGTTGTAGCCGAGCCGCATGGCCTCATCGACGGCGACGATGTCGTCCGCCGCTTCGGGCACCAGGCCCGCGGCATAAGCGAGCGTGCGGCCCATGACGCGGCGGGCATAGCGTCCCATGGCACTGTCATGGGCGAGAAGGGCGCCGAGATCCTTCTCCGCGCCTTCCGGCAGCGCGGCCTTGTCTTCCTTGCGGTAATCGCCGGTGGCGAGGTCGATGGCCTCCTTCACCTTGCCGCCGCCCGCGCGGTTCAGCCGGTAGAAGCCGCCCTTGCCCTTACGCCCGACGAGGCCGGTCTTGATCATGGTCTCGATCAGCGGCACGTCGCGCAACAGCGCGTGGAACGGGTCGGAGGCGGGCAGCGCCCGCTTCAGGCTGCCCTGCACATGGGGCATGAGGTCAAGGCCGACGAGATCGAGCAGGCCGAAC
>JASBUY010000436.1 GCA_030147645.1 Aquabacter sp.
CTTCGGCCTCCGCCAGGAGGTCCTCGGTGGTGTCGGCGGACGCAATGGTTTCGCGCCCGATCTCCAGCAGAACCGGCACCGACAAAGGCGAAACGCGCTCGAGCGGCTGATGCACGATCCCTCCCCGAATGCGCGCCAGCAGGTCGGAGAGCCGGCGCACGTCCAGCAGCCCCGTCGCGGCATCGGCGCGTGCTGCTTTAAGCAGCATATGGTCGGGTTCATGGCGCCGGAGCACGTCATAGACGAGGTCCGTGGAAATGGTGACCTGCCGCTTGGTCTTCTCCTTGCCGGGAAAGCGGCGCTCGATCAGGCCGGCAATGACCGCGCAGGTGCGGAAGGTGCGTTTCATGAGCGCGCTCTCGTCGAGCCACGCCTCCAGATCATCGCCCAGCATGTCGGCGTCGAACAGCGCATCGAGGGAAAGCCGCCCATCCTTGGCGGCGGCGCCCATGTCGCCGGCGGCATAGATGGCGATGGCATAGTCGTTGGCAACGAAGCCGAGGGGCTTCAGCCGCGCCCGGTCGAGGCGGCGGGTCAGCAGCATGCCGAGCGTCTGGTGGGCAAGGCGCCCTTCGAAGGGATAGCAGACCAGATAATAGCGCCCGGCGCGCGCGAAGGTCTCCACCAGCAGGTCCGAGCGGCCCGGAAGGCGCGAGCGCGCCTTCTGCAGTTCGAGCCAGTCGCGCACTTGGCCCGGCAGGCTCGCCCAGCGCTTCGGCTCGGAGAGCAGTGCGCGCACGCCCGCCGCGAGGAAGGTGGAGAGCGGAAATTTTCCTCCGTCATAGGAGGGCACCTTGGGCTCGGTGGCGGCGGTGCGGGACACGTAGATCTCGTCTTCCACCATGGCGTCATAGCGCAGGATCTCGCCGGCAAAGACGAAGGTGTCGCCCGGCACCATGGTCTCGACGAAGTATTCCTCCACCTCGCCCAGCACCTTGCCCCCATAGCGCGGGCGGCCGGCGACCCCGCCGCGGGCCGCGCCGCGCGCGGAGACGAGGCGCACCTTGATCATGGTGGCTTCGACGATGGTGCCCACATTCATGCGGTAGGATTGGGCGATGGCCGGGTTCGCCACGCGCCAGAGCCCGTCCTTGGTGCGGCGGATCTTGGCGAACCGCTCATAGGCGCGCAGCGCGTAGCCGCCTGTAGCGACGAAATCCACAACCCGCGCGAAATCCTCAGTGTCGAGATGGCGGTAGGGCGCGGCGGAGCGTACCTCCTCCAGCAAAGCGTCTTGCGAGAAGGGCGCGGCGCAGGCCATGCCGAGCACATGCTGGGCGAGCACGTCGAGGGCGCCGGTGCGCTCGGGCGGGGTGTCCTGCGCCCCCACGCGCACCGCCTCCAGGGCGGCGCGGCATTCCAGCACCTCGAAGCGGTTGGCCGGGACCAGCACCGCGTGTGAGCTTTCATCGAGCCGGTGATTGGCGCGGCCGATGCGCTGCATGAGGCGCGAGGAGCCTTTCGGGGCGCCCACATTGATCACCTGGTCCACATCGCCCCAGTCGATGCCGAGATCGAGCGAGGAGGTGCAGACCACCGCCTTCAGCCGGCCCGCCGCCATGGCGCTTTCCACGCGCCGGCGCTGCTCCACGTCCAGCGAGCCGTGATGGAGCGCAATGGGCAGATTGTCGTCATTGATGCGCCAGAGTTCCTGGAACAGGAATTCCGCCTGCCAGCGCGTATTGACGAAGACGAGGCTCATGCGCCGCGCCTTCAGAAGCCCATAGACCTCCGGCAAGGCGTGAAGCGCGGTATGGGTCGCCCAAGGCATCTTGGCCCGGCTGTCGAGAATGGACAGGTCCGGCGCCGCCCCGCCCTGCGCCACGACGAGGGAGGCACGGCGATCCTCGCCCTCGGCCTGTGCCACCAGATAGCGCCGCAGTTCGTCCGGTTCGGCCACCGTGGCGGAAAGGCCCACCGTCTGGAGGCCCGGCGCGATCGCGCGCAGGCGCGCCAGGGCCAGTGCGAGGAGATCGCCGCGCTTGGAGGTGACGAGCGCATGGAGTTCGTCCAGCACCACCCGGCGCAGGCCGGCGAACAGATGCTCCCCGTCCTTGGAGGCGAGCAGCAGGGAGAGCTGCTCCGGCGTGGTGAGCAGAATGTCGGGCGGGTCGCGCCTTTGGCGCTGGCGCCGCGACGCGGGCGTGTCGCCCGTTCGGGTCTCGACGCGGATCTTCAGCCCCATTTCCCCGATGGGCGCTTCCAGATTGCGCGCGATGTCCACCGCCAGGGCTTTGAGCGGTGAAATATAGAGCGTGTGCAGCGGCGAGACGCGCTCCGGCGGCGCCCGCCCCGCCGCCTCCGCCTTGCGCTTGGGCTGTGCGCCCGCGCTCAGTTCCACGAGGCTCGGCAGGAAGCCCGCCAGCGTCTTGCCCGCCCCGGTCGGGGCGATGAGCAGGGCGGAGCGCCCGGCCCGCGCCTCTGCCAGCAAATCCAACTGATGCGCGCGCGGCGCCCATCCGCGCGCGGCGAACCAGTCGAGGAACAGGGGAGGCAGGGCGCGCGCGCCCTCAAGGTCGGTGTCCGGCACGCCGCTTAAGGTAATGCGCCCGTGCCCGGAGCGCGATGGGCGCGCGGCGACGTTCGGCCTTAATCGGGCGTCAACCAAGCTCGGCCATCCTGAGCCCTTGAAACCTTGCCCGGGAGTTTTGGCCCATGATGTCGCGCGCCGACCGCACCGTGCTGAGCGAATGGTGGTGGACGGTCGATCGCCTGCTGCTGGGCAGCCTGTTCGTGCTGATGATGATCGGCATCGTGCTCTGCCTCGCGGCGAGCCCGCCCATCGCGGCGCGGCTCGGCATTCCCGACCCGTTCCATTTCGTGCAGCGCCAGGTCCTGTTCCTGATCCCGGCCGCCGCCGTCATGGTCTTCACCTCCTTCCTGTCGCCCCGCACCATCCGGCGGGTGTGCATGGTGATCTTCCTGCTGTTCTGGGTGCTGCTGTTCGCGACCCTGGTCATGGGACCGGAGGTGAAAGGCGCGCGGCGCTGGTTGATGATCGCCGGCATCACCCTCCAGCCCTCCGAATTCATCAAGCCCGCCTTCGTGGTACTGGCCTCCTGGCTGTTCGCAGAGAGTGGTCGCCGCCCGGAAATGCCGGCCCAGCTTCTCGCCATCGGCCTGCTCGGCGCCGTGATCCTGCCGCTGGTGCTGCAGCCCGATTTCGGCCAGACCATGTTGATGTGCCTGGTCTGGGGGGCGCTGTTCTTCCTCGCGGGCCTGCGCTGGATCTGGATGGTGGGCCTAATCGGCTTCGGCTTCGGCGGGGCGGTGCTCGCCTATAATGTGGTGCCGCACGTGCGCAAGCGTATCGACCGCTTCCTCGACCCGGCCACCGGCGACACCTATCAGATCGACACCGCGCTCCAGAGCTTCGCCCATGGCGGCTGGTTCGGCCAGGGACCCGGCGAGGGCACGGTGAAGCGCATCCTCCCCGACGGGCATACCGACTTCATCTTCGCCGTCGCGGCCGAGGAGTTCGGCGTCATCCTGTGCCTGATCCTCCTCTCTCTGTTCTCGTTCATCATCATTCGCAGCCTGACGCGGGCGCTGGACGAGCAGGACCCCTTCGCGCGCTGCGCAGCGACCGGGCTCGCCCTGCTGTTCGGCCTTCAGGCCTCCATCAACATGATGGTGAATGTCCATCTCATGCCCGCCAAGGGCATGACGCTGCCCTTCATTTCCTATGGCGGCTCCTCTCTCATCTCGCTCGCCTTCGGCATGGGCATGCTGCTCGCCTTCTCCCGCCGCCGTCCGGGCGCGGTCGCGTTGGCGGCGCTCAGCGCACCGCCGCCCGAGCCGCGCGGCGGTGCGGCGCATCCCGCATGAGCAATCCCGTCAAGCCCTTGATCCTGCTGGCGGCCGGCGGCACGGGCGGGCATCTGTTCCCGGCCGAGGCGCTCGCCGGGGCGTTGGTGAAGCGCGGCTTCCGCGTGGACCTCGCCACCGATGACCGCGCGCGCCGCTATGCGGACGCGTTTCCTGCCGGCGCCATGCATGTGCTGCCCGCCGAGACGGTGCGCGGGCGCTCGCCCCTCGCTCTGGCAAGGACCGCCTGGGCGCTCGGCAGCGGGCTCCTGTCCGGCCTCGCACTGATGCGCCGGCTGAAGCCCGCGGCCGTCGTGGGCTTCGGCGGCTATCCCACCCTGCCGCCGCTGATCGCAGCGCGCCTTCTCGGCGTGCCGACCCTGATCCACGAGGCGAATGGCGTGATGGGCCGCGCGAACCGTCTGCTCGCGAGCCGGGTGAGCGCGATCGCCACCGGCTTTCCCGATTTGGTCTCCGCCGAGCCCGATTTGGCCCGCAAGGCGGTGTGGACCGGTAATCCCCTGCGCCCCGCCGTGATCGCGGCGGCGGCGACGCCTTATCCCGATCCATCCGGGACGCTGGGACTGCTGGTGTTCGGCGGCAGCCAGGGCGCGCGGGTGATGTCGGATATCGTGCCCGACGCCATTCTGCGCCTTCCGGCCGACCTGCGCGCCCGTCTGCGCGTCGTCCAGCAGGCGCGCGAGGAGGATCTCGCGCGGGTGCGCACGAGCTATGACGCGGCCGGCGTTGCGGCCGAGATCGCGCCATTCTTCAAGGATCTGCCGGCCCGCATGGCGGCGGCGCATCTGGTGATCTCCCGCTCCGGCGCGTTGACGGTCGCCGAGCTTGCCGCCATCGGCCGCCCCGCCATTCTCGTGCCGCTGCCCAATGCGCTCGACCAGGACCAGGCCGCCAATGCCCGCTCCCTCCAGAAGATCGGCGGCGCCGAGCTGGTCCCCCAGGATCGCTTCACGCCGGACCATCTCGCCGCCGTGCTCGCGCGCCTGTGCGCGGATGGCGGGGCATTGACGGATATGGCGCGAGCCGCCAGAAGCGCGGGAACGCTGGACGCCGCCGACCGCCTCGCGGACGCGGTCGCCCGGCTGGCGCGGGGGGCGCCGGTCAACTGAGGCGCGCGCAGCCGCACGGCTCGCGGGCGCCCGCCAGACACGTTTCGCGCTTTCGGCCAGAAGGCGTTCTCCAACCCCAGTCCGGGCCTGCGTCCCGAGGAAAGTCCAGACCATGAAGCTGCCCCAGGCCCTCGGTTCGATCCATTTCGTCGGCATCGGCGGCATCGGCATGAGCGGCATCGCCGAGGTGCTGCACAATCTCGGCTATCAGGTCCAAGGCTCGGACGTGGCCGAGAGC
>JASBUY010000438.1 GCA_030147645.1 Aquabacter sp.
TGCGCCACCGACTGGCCTCAGATCGAACTGCTCTATGGCGCGCTGGAGCGGTTTGAGCCGTCGCCCGTCATTCGGTTGAACCGGGCCGTGGCGGTCTCGAAGGTCCAGGGGCCGGAGGCGGCGCTCGCGCTGGTGGAGCCGCTGGAGCCGCGCTTGGCCGGCTATTTCCATTTTCACGGCCTGCGGGGCGCGCTGCTGCAACAAATGGGCCGCGGGGCCGAAGCGCGCACGGCCTTTTCCCGCGCCATCGCGCTCGCCAACAGTCCGGCGGAGGCCGCGCATATCCGCCTGCATCTCGACCGGCTGGAACGGGAGGCCGCGGCACCCCCGCGGTCGTGACGCGTCGAAAGTTCTTTTCGCACTGCCGCATCGCGGTTAGTTTCCTCATAGGAAACAAGGATGCGCCGCGTGGCGGAAGACGGATCAAAGGCGGGGGCCGACCTTGCCTCCTATCATACGGGTTCTGGCGCCCCGGAACCGCGCGAGAGCACGCTGGAAGGTGCCTTGGGCGCCCAGGTGCGCGCGCTGCGGCGCCAGTTGGACCTGACCGTCTCCGATCTCGCAGGCGCGGCCGGCATCTCTGTCGGCATGCTGTCCAAGATGGAGAACGGGCAGATCTCCCCCTCCCTCGCGACACTGCAATCCATCGCGAAGGCGCTGAACGTTCCCATCACGACGCTGTTTTCCGCCTTCGAGGAGCGGCGGGACTGCTCGTTCGTGCGGGCCGGCCAGGGGGTGGTCATCGAGCGGCGGGGCACCAAGGTCGGCCATCAATATGAGCTTCTGGGCCACGGGCTCGGCGGCGATATCGTCATCGAGCCCTATCTCATCTGCCTGTCGGAAGAAGCGGTGCCCTTCACCGAATTCCGCCATGCCGGCGTGGAGTTCATCTTCATGCTGACCGGCGAGGTGCTCTACCGCCACGCCGACCGCGCCTATCACCTGCGCCCGGGCGATTCGCTGATGTTCGATTCGGGCGCCGCGCACGGACCCGAGGCGCTTCTGGTGCGCCCGATGACCTATCTCTCAGTCATCGTCTATGCCCGGGACATGCGCTGATTTTCCTAACAGGAAAAAAATATTCTCAGCTAATTGACGCTCCCGGCCCGCCGCCGTACCAATGATCCCGACGGGCCCCGCACCCCAGCGGGGCCTCCCCCGATCGGGAGCGCGCCATGTGCGGCATTGTCGGATTATTCCTGAAAGACCCGAAGCTGGAGCCGGACCTCGGCGCCATGCTCTCTTCCATGCTTTGCGTCATGACCGATCGCGGCCCGGACAGTGCGGGATTCGCGGTCTATGGCGCGGGTGATCCGGGCCATGTGAAGCTCTCGTTGCGCGCGGCGCCCGGCTACGATTTCGAGGGTCTGGCGCGGTCGCTGTCCCTGTCCTCGGGCGGCACGCCCAAGGTTGCGGTGCGCGCCACCCATGCGGTGATCGAATTCCCCGCCGCCCACGAGGCGGAAGTGCGCGCGCAGCTCGCGCTCATTCCGGACGTCGCGATCGTCGGCAGCGGCACCCGCATGGAAATCTTCAAGGAAATCGGCCTGCCGCGTGACGTGGCCGGGCGGTTCGGCCTTGAGGGCATGCGCGGCACCCATGGCATCGGCCATACCCGAATGGCGACGGAAAGCGCGGTGACCACGGCCGGCGCCCATCCCTTCTCCACCGGCACGGACCAGTGCCTGGTGCATAACGGGTCTCTGTCCAACCATAACGACCTGCGCCGCGTGCTGAAGCGCGAAGGCATCAGCTTCGCCACCGAGAACGACAGCGAGGTGGCCGCCGGCTATCTCACTTGGCGCATGCGCGAAGGCGCCTCTCTGGGCGCGGCGCTGGAAGCCGGGCTGAACGATCTCGATGGGTTCTTCACCTTCGTCGTCGGCACGGAAAGCGGCTTCGGCGTTCTGCGCGATCCCATCGCCTGCAAGCCCGCCGTCATGGCCGAGACCGACCAATATGTCGCCTTCGGCTCGGAATACCGCGCGCTGGTGGACCTGCCCGGCATCGCCACCGCCAAGGTCTTCGAGCCCGAGCCCGCCACCGTCTATTTCTGGGACCGCGCCCAATGAACGCCGTCACCCCCGATCTCACCTTCGACCTCGCGACCTCATCGCTGCGCGAGCTGAACGCGGCGCTCCACAAGGCGAGCGGCGAGAGCAATGCGCGGCGCTGGCGGGTGCTCAATCCCAATGGCCGTCACGCGCTGGCCGCCGGCGTCAATGCCCCGCTCACCATCGAGGTGGACGGCCATGTGGGCTATTACTGCGCCGGCATGAACCAGCAGGCCCATGTCATCGTCCATGGCAATGCCGGAGTGGGCGTCGCCGAGAACATGATGAGCGGCTTCGTCCATGTGAAGGGCGATGCCAGCCAGGCCGCCGGTGCCACCGCCCATGGCGGCATGCTGCTGATCGACGGCAACGCCTCCGCCCGCTGCGGCATTTCCATGAAGGGCGTGGACATCATCGTAAAGGGCTCGATCGGCCATATGAGCGCCTTCATGGGCCAGTCCGGCGCGCTCATCGTGTTCGGCGATGCCGGTGAAGCGCTGGGCGACAGTCTGTACGAGGCCAAGCTGTTCGTGCGCGGCACGGTGAAGAGCCTGGGCGCGGACTGCATCGAGAAGGAAATGCGGGACGAGCACAAGGCGCTTCTCGCGGAAAAGCTGGAAGCCGCCGGCCTCGCGGGCACCGTCGATCTCAGCGAGTTCAAGCGCTACGGCTCGGCCCGGCAGCTCTACAACTTCCACATCGACAATGCCGGCGCCTATTGAGCGAGGGACCCCATGACCGCCCATTCCAATATCCCGCGCACCCTGCCGCGCTTTTCCTCCACCTTCGACCCGCACACCTTGTCGGAGATCCGCCGCGCGGCAGCGACCGGCATCTATGACATCCGG
Organism: Aquabacter sp.; assembly: GCA_030147645.1. Taxonomy (GTDB): domain Bacteria; phylum Pseudomonadota; class Alphaproteobacteria; order Rhizobiales; family Xanthobacteraceae; genus Aquabacter. The sequence continues at coordinate 2,903 of JASBUY010000438.1, forward strand.
GGCGGCGGCACGAAGCGCAAGCTGCCCCATTTCGACGACTTGCTTTTCCTCGGCGCCTCGGTCTCCCGCTATCCGCTGGAAGGCTATCGCGAAAAGTGCGGGACCGACGTGGTGCTCGGCACCCGTTTTGCCAAGAAGCCCATCCATCTGAAGACCCCGGTGACCATCGCCGGAATGAGCTTCGGCGCCCTCTCCGCACCGGCCAAGGAAGCGCTCGGGCGCGGCGCGTCCGCCATGGGCACTTCCACCACCACGGGCGACGGCGGCATGACGCCCGAGGAGCGCGGTCATTCCTCCGTCCTGGTCTATCAGTATCTCCCCTCCCGCTACGGCATGAATCCCGACGATCTGCGCAAGGCGGACGCGATCGAGATCGTGATCGGCCAGGGTGCCAAGCCCGGCGGCGGCGGCATGCTGCTGGGCCAGAAGATTTCCGACCGCGTGGCGGCCATGCGCACCCTGCCCAAGGGCATCGACCAGCGCTCGGCCTGCCGCCATCCCGACTGGACCGGCCCGGACGACCTCGAGATCAAGATCGAGGAGATCCGCGAGATCACCGACTGGCAGAAGCCGATCTACGTCAAGGTCGGCGCGAGCCGCCCCTATTACGACACCGCGCTCGCCGTGAAGTCGGGCGCCGACGTCGTCGTGCTCGACGGCATGCAGGGCGGCACCGCTGCCACCCAGGACGTCTTCATAGAAAATGTCGGCATGCCGACGCTGGCCTGCATTCGTCCGGCCGTCCAGGCGCTGCAGGATCTCGGCATGCATCGCAGGGTGCAGCTCGTCGTCTCCGGCGGCATCCGTTCGGGCGCCGATGTCGCCAAGGCGCTGGC
>JASBUY010000440.1 GCA_030147645.1 Aquabacter sp.
GCGCAGGCTCTCAATGCTGTCGCGCAGGGCATCCAGCCGGCCCGACACGGTATCGGCCAGCCGCTGGTCGGCCTGCTGGGCGGCGCCGCGCGCATCCTTCACCTGCCGGCTGAGCACACCCATGGCGCGGTCCACGTCACGCAACACCTCCGGCGAGGCGGCGGCGGCGAGCTGCTTGCGCAGATCGGCCACATCGGCGCGCAGATGATCGATGGCGGCGGTGGAAAAATACGCATTGGAGAAGCGATCGGCTTCGCCGGCGTTCGCCATGCGAGCAGCACCGTCCCTGCGACCCATGTCCGCCTCCCCGATCATCATCGGGCGCCCCCGTGCTTCCCCGATCGAATCACCCGCGAATCGATCTGAGCAGCTTCCGCGCATCTTGGTAAACGGAGCGTTAACCGTTGCAAAGCCTCAATGCGTAACGGTTACTTTCCCTTACGGAGCCTGCAACACGCTCCCGCTGGCCGTCGATCCGGACTACCTACCGTGACCGGGGTGCTCGTTGACGCTCGCCGCACCGGGCTGCCGTGCCTGCCGCGGGCAGGCCCGGCAGTGTGGCACGCGGCTCAAAGACGGAGAGTGAGATGGACGCCAACAATTTCGATGCGCTTACGACCGGTTCCACCAGCGTCACCAGCCTGCCCGCCCCGGGCACCGGTCGCGCCTTTGTCGCCAACGACGTCTATACGATCGGCGATCTGTCCCGCGAATTCGGCGTCACCTTGCGCGCCCTGCGTTTCTATGAAGATAAGGGCCTGCTCTCGCCCCGCCGCGAAGGCCTCGCCCGCCTCTATTCGCCCGCCGACCGCGAGCGCCTGACCGTGATCCTGAAGGGCAAGCGCCTCGGCTTCACCCTGGCGGAGATCCGCTCGCTGGTGGCCGCCCACGAAGGCCAGGCCGGCCGCGACCTCGCCCTGACCCGCGACCGCTGCCTCGCCCAGCTCACCCAGCTGGAGCGCCAGCGCACGGAAATCGAAGCGGCCATCGCCGAGCTGCGCGACACCGCCGACCGGCTCGCCACCGCCGCCTGAGCCCCCGGGTTTTCCACACAAAAAGGCCCGGTCCGCCAGCGGACCGGGCCTTTTTGTTGCGTGACGCGCGCGGAGGGAAGGCGCGGGGCGTCAGGCGCCCAGCTTCTCCATCAGCGCCTCGGAGAGCTCGAAATTGGCGGTGACGTTCTGCACGTCGTCATTGTCCTGAAGGTTGTCCATCAGGCGCATCAGCTTCTCGCCGGTCTCGTCGTCCACGGCGATGGTGTTCTGCGGCCGCCACACCAGGCCGGCCTTGCGCGGCTCGCCGAACTTGGCTTCCAGCGCCCGCTGCACGTCCGCCAGGCTCTCCACGGCGCAGACCACCTCATGGCCGTCCTCGGAGGAGACCACATCCTCGGCTCCGGCCTCGATGGCCGCTTCCAGGAAGGCGTCCGCGTCGATCTTGCCGGCGTTGAACTCGATCACGCCCACGCGGTCGAACATGAACGACACAGAGCCGGTCTCGCCCAGGTTTCCGCCGGACTTGGTGAAATAGGAACGCACTTCCGATGCGGTGCGGTTGCGGTTGTCGGTCAGCGCCTCGACAATCACCGCCACGCCGCCGGGGCCGTAGCCCTCGTAGCGGATCTCGTCATAATTCTCGCCGTCGGTGCCGGACGCCTTCTTGATGGCGCGCTCGATATTGTCCTTCGGCATGTTTTCGGCGCGGGCGGCCAGGATGGCGGCGCGCAGGCGGGCATTCATGGCCGGATCCGGCAGGCCCATCTTGGCGGCGACGGTGATTTCGCGCGCCAGCTTGGAGAACAGCTTGGAGCGCACCGCATCCTGCCGCCCCTTGCGGTGCATGATGTTCTTGAACTGTGAATGACCGGCCATGGTCGCCTCCCGATAACACAAGCTGCTCCCGCGCGCCCAGATCACGTTCCGATCAGATTGCACGGCAATCTGATCGGAACGTGATCTTTCAACCAGTTAGAGGCTGATTCACCGATCATGTTGATCCAACATGATCGGATCAGACTCTGAGCGCCGCCCGGAGAAGCTGATCGACTGTGCGCGCCTTATAGGTCGGCGCAATGGAAAAGGGCAAGGAAGCCGCCTGACGACGCACTTTCTCCCGCAAGGGAAGACTTCATGCCTCCCAGAAGCCGGGCCGCGCCTCCGCCAGCACCCCGCCCAGGCGCACCGGGGCGATCTTCACCGCCA
>JASBUY010000002.1 GCA_030147645.1 Aquabacter sp.
CACCGGCTTCTGTGGATCATCCGCCGCCAGCTTGTCGCCCACCAGGATGGCCGGGGCCGGCAGGCGCACGCCTTCCGCCGCAGGTCCCGCGAGCTCGATGAAGCTCTTGGAGGCGACGCCGTGGCTCTGGTAGAGCGGCAGCGTGATGCCGAGCTGGGCATAATTGCGGGTCACGATGGCCGGGCCCTGGCCGAAGCCGGGATTTAGCACCGCCTGGATGCCGGCCGTGTTCTTGATCTTGTTGAGCTGGGGCGTCATGTCGGAATCCGACGCGCCGTAGCTCTCGTCCACCAGGACGGTGATGCCGTAATCGCCGATCACCTTCAGGCACTGGGCGCGCATGGACTTGCCGAAGCCGTCGGTGCCCGAGATCATGCCGATCTTGGTGAAGCCCTTGGCCTTCATGTCCTCGAAGATTTTCTGGCAGGCGGTCTTGTCCGTGTGCGGGGTCTTGAACACGAACTCGCGCACCGGCTCGATGATCTCGATGGCGCCGGCCAGCGAAATGAACGGGATCTTGGCGTCGTCGAAAACCGGAATCATGGCCATGGTGGTGCCGGTGGTGGTGCCGCCCACCATGGCGATGACCTTGTCGTCTTCCACCAGACGGGTGGCGAAGGTCTTGGCCTTGTTGGCGTCGCCGCCATCGTCATAGAGGACCAGCTCGACCGGGCGCCCGAGCAGACCGCCCTTCTTGTTCAGCTCGTCCACATAGAGCTTCAGCGTCTTGGCTTCCGGGTCGCCGAGGAAGGCGGCCGGGCCGGTCGCGGACACGACGGAGCCGATCTTCACCGGGTCGGCCGCGAGCGCGAAGCTGGATCCAAGGCTGGTGGAAATGGCGGCGGCTAGGGCGACGGCGCGCAGCGCCCAGCGTCCGGTCACGGACGTTCCCATGTGGCGTTCCTCCCGAAAGGGTCCTGATCGAAGAGGAGCGGGTTGGCCCGCTTCCCCGCCGCCACCTTAGGGAAGGTGGGCGACGAAGCCAATCTAAGATTAACCGACCGATTGGTCAATCTTATCCGTGGCGGATGCCGCGCTGTTCCGTTACATTGATCGGCCAACCGGACAATGTTTGAACCGCCGGACGGTGGTGCAGGGGCACGGGCGCGGCTGCGCACCGCCCCGGCGAAGGATGGATCAGGGCATGGCTCGCACCCGCGCACAGGATTACGACACGAAGCGCCAGGCGATTCTCGACAGTTCCGCCGAACTGTTCGCGCGCTTTGGATATTCGGGCACCTCGATCACCATGATCGCGGATGCCTGCGGCGTGTCCAAGGCACTGCTCTACCACTATTATTCCGACAAGGAAGCGCTGCTCTTCGACATCATGTCCGCCCATCTGGACAGCCTGATCCAGGCGGTGGAGGCCGCCGCCGCCGCCGCCGAGGGGCCGCAGGCGCGCCTCGAAGCCATCTGCGCCGCGCTGCTGGAAGCCTATCGGGACGCGGACGCGGAGCACCAGATCCAGATCGCGAATCTGAAGCTGCTGCCGGAAGAGCGCCAGGAGACGCTGCGCGGCATGGAGCGCGCGCTCGTGGTGCTGTTCTCCGACGCCATCGCCGAGGCCGTGCCGGAGGTGGGGCGCGGGGCGCTTTTGAAGCCCGTGACCATGTCGCTGTTCGGCATGCTCAACTGGCATTATCTCTGGTTCCGCGAGGGCAAGGGCCTGACCCGCGCCGACTATGCCCGCCTCGTCACGGCGCTTGTGTCGGGCGGCGCCGCGCAGGCAGTGGCGGCGGTGGGGATGGAAAGCCCCTCGGTTGCCCCCGCCCAGCCGGAGCGCGCCGCGTCGGGCGAGAAGGCGGCCCGCAAGCCGCGCGCGGCGCGGGCGCGCAGCAACCAGATCGCCTGAGGGCGGCGCGACGTCCCGGCGGGAGGCTTCCGCAGGGGCGCGCCGCGCTTTATGGATCGGACCCATGTCCCATCCGCTCGATGCTATTCTCGACCATATCCGCGCCGAGCCCTCGCGCACCTGGTCCATCATCGTGACGCTCTATGGCGATGCCATCGTGCCGCGCGGCGGCAGCGTGTGGCTCGGCACGCTCTCGGCCTTCTTCCGCGAAATGGGCCTGTCGGACGGGGTGGTGCGCACCGCCATGTCGCGCCTCGCCTCGGACGGCTGGCTGGAGCGCACGAAGGTCGGGCGCAATTCCTATTATCGGCTGGCGGACAAGGGGCGGGACGTGTTCCGCCAGGCGACCGCCCATATCTATGCCGCCGATCCTCCGCCCTGGGCGGGGCATTTCGAATTGGTGTGCGGCGAGGCGGCGGACCGCCCGCTTCTGGAAGCCGCCGGCTTCGGGACCCTCGCGCCCGGCCTGTGGATTGCCGCCGGCGGGACCGCTCTTCCCGCGCGCGATCTGGTGCGCCTCAGCGTGACCGGGAGCCGCGCCGATTGCCGTGCGCTCGCGGCGCGCGCCTTCGCTTTGGAGGCGACCGGCGCGGCCTATGCCCGCTTCCTGGAGACGTTCGGCCCGCTGCGCGCGGCGCTCGCCAGTGGCGAGGCGTTGTCGGACCTCGCTTGCCTGCTGGCCCGCGTGCTGCTGATCCATGAATATCGCCGCATCGTGCTGCGCGATCCGCTTCTGCCCGCCGAAATCCTCCCCGAGGGCTGGCCCGGCACGGCCGCGCGCGCGCTGTGCGCCGAGGTGTATGGCGCGCTTTTGCCCGGCGCGGAGCGCTGGCTGGATGAGCATGCCGTAACCGAGCACGGCACGCCGCTTCCCGCACCCACCCCCGACCTCTGGCGCCGCTTCCGGCCGTCCTGATCAATAGCGCGGGGGAAACAGGTCCTCGATCAGCGTCTTGGGCAGGATGAGGCCGAAGGCCATGGCCACCAGGATCGCCGCCGCATTGGTGCCGTTGACCATGGCGGCGAGCAGCAAGGGCGGCGCCTCGGCCGACGAGGCGCTCACCAACTGGAGGAGATTGTCGCACATCCGGAACACGAACGAGCCCGGCACCAGCGACACCACAGAGGCGAAGGCGACCGCCGCGAAGGGCAGGCGCAGCCGGTTGGCAAGCGGCGTCACCACCACGCCCACGAACAGGCAGGCGAGGAAGGCCGACAAGGCGAGGCTCGATCCCGCCGCCTGGGCCAGCCAATGGATCGCATGGCCCGTCATTCCCACCAGCATGGGGAAGGGCAGCATGCGCCAGGGCATGGAGAAGAAGGTGCCATAGGCCGCGACCGCGAGGGCGGCCGAGAGCATGTCCACCAGAAGCGGCACATCGTCCGACCCGCCGGTCAGAGGCAGGTTCCGCCCGCCCGAGGAGAGGCCCGAAATGAGGCCGATGGAAATCAGCAGGATGACGATGCCGCCATAAGCGAGCCGCGCCCCGCCGAGCGGCAGGCGCAGATGGGCGACGTCCAGCGTGCCGTTGAGCAGATGCGGGCCGGGCACGAGCACCATGCAGGGGCACAGGGCAATCAGGAACACCGATTCCGGCGGCAGGACCGAGGAGGACAGGGAGGCCGCGATGCCGGCCAGGAAGGCGGCGACGAGCGGCTGGGGCAGGGGGCTCGGGAACAGGTGCGCTGCCCCCCGTCTCAGACACGCGCCGGCAAACCCACTCGCGAGGATGATGGCGAGGACCCGCCAGTCGGTGGCGCCGCCGATCACAGCAAGCGCCGCCGCGCCGAGCGCCGCGAAGCTCGCGAAGCGCACCAGCGAGACCGGCTTCAACTGCGCGACGTCGGCAAGACGCGCCCGCGCCTCCGCGACGCCAAGCGTGCCGGTGCAGACCCGGTCCACCACATGCAGCGTTTCCATGACCTTGTGCATCTCGACCCCGGCCGGCGCCAGGGCGAGCACCATGATCTGGTCCGACCCGTCCTGTTCCAGGATGCGCAGGGTGAATTCGCCCCAGCGGGCCGTCACCTCGAAGGAAAAGCCCAGCGCCTTGCCGAGCCGGACCACCGCATGGATGGTCCGCTCGGTGGTCTGGCCGTTGGTGAAGAGCAGGCGTGCCGCGGCCTCCACCAAGGCGAGCGCCTCGGCGCGGTCGGGGGCCGGCGCGGCGGCCGGGACACCCCCCGCCATATCAGACCGCCGGATAGGCGGGCTGATAGGCCATGGCCTCGATATGGGCGGCGATATCGTCCGGGCGCGCAACGCGGGCGAGGCCCTTGTCGAAGATGCGCTCGGCGATGCGCGCCGCCACATGGAGCGAGGCTTTGCGGATATCGTGCTGGGGCGGATAGATGAGGCCCTTGTCGAGATCTTCCTGCGTCACCAGTTCCGCCACCGCCTGCGCGGCGACGATGAACATGTCCTCGGTGACGCGGGTCGCCTGGGTGGCCAGCACCGCCATGCCCATGGCCGGGAAGATATAGACATTGTTGCCCTGGCCGGGGACGAAGGTCTTGTCGCCGAACGTGACCGGCGGAAACGGGCTGCCCGAGGCGAAGATCGCCTGCCCGTTGGACCACTTATAGGCCTCCTCCGCCGTGCATTCCGACCGCGAGGTGGGGTTGGAATAGGGGAAGATGATGGGCCGCGCATTGATGCGCGACATGGCCTCGATCACCTGCTGGTTGAACAGCTTGGGCACCGTGGACACGCCGATGATGGCGGTGGGCTTGATCTGCTCGATGGCCTCGACGAAGGAGGTCACCAGGTCGTGGTCGTGGGCGAACGGCTTCTGAAAGGCGGCAAGGTCGGTGCGCGACTTCACCATGAGGCCGTTCACGTCGAACAGCCAGTTGCGGGCGCGGCCCTGATCGATGGTCAGGCCTTCCAGCACCATGGCCTCGCTGATCAATTCCGCGATGCCGGTGGCCGCCGAGCCGCCGCCGAGGAACAGGAAGGTCTGGTCGGTGAGCTTCTGCTTGGAGATGCGCAGCGCGCCATAGATGCCCGCGACCGCGACCGCCGCCGTGCCCTGGATGTCGTCATTATAGGTGCAGGTGCGGTCCTTGTAGCGCTCCAGGATCGGCACCGCATTGATATTGGCGAAGTCCTCCCATTGCAGGCAGCATTTGGGATAAAGCTCCATGATCGCGGTGACGAACTCTTCGATGAAGGCGTCATAATCCGCGCCCCGCACGCGATTCTGGCGCAGGCCCAGATAGAGCGGATCGTCCAGATATTGCGGATTGTTGGTGCCGACATCGAGGGTGATGGGCAGGGTCAGCTCCGGCGGCACGCCCGCGCACACGGTGTAGAGGGCGAGCTTGCCCACCGGGATGCCCATGCCGTTCACGCCGAGATCGCCGAGGCCGAGAATGCGCTCGCCGTCGGTGACGACGATGAAGCGCACGTCCTTCTGGGGCCAGTTGCCGAGGATCTGCTTGATGCGCCCCTTGGCGGTGATGGGCAGATACATGCCCCGGCTCGCCCGCAGCACATGGTCGAACTTCTGGCAGGCCTCGCCCACGGTGGGGGTGTAGACCAGCGGCATGAAGGTCGCCGGATCGGACTGGAGCACCGCGTAATAGAGCGTCTCGTTGCGCGCTTGGAGGTCGCTCAGAAGCAGATACTTTTGCAGATCGGTCTCAAGGTTTTCCAGCTGGAGATGGACGCGCGCAATCTGCGTCTCCAGCGTGTCGGCGACCGGCGGCAGCAGACCTTCGAGGCCGAGCCGCGCGCGGTCCGCTTCAGGAAAGGCGCTGCCGCGATTGAAGACGGGATTATGCAGGAGGGACGGCCCGGTGAGCGTTTCGGACATGGGAAGTCTCTTCGTGTCAGGCCCGTCTTTGCGACGGGAAGGGGGGACGACGGGGAACGCGAGGGCGGGTGGGAGCGCCGGGGCGACGCTCCCACGGATGAGGCCGCGTGAGCCTCAGGCGTCTTCCTTCGCTACATAGGGCTTCACCATCTTGGAGGGGTCTACCACCCGGTGGAATTCCTCCTCGGTGACATACGCGAGATCGAGCGCCGCTTCCTTCAAGGTCAGGTCGTTGTCCATGGCGTGGTGGGCGATCTTGGAGGCCTTGTCGTAGCCGATCACCGGGGCCAAAGCCGTCACCAGCATCAAGGAGCGGTCCACATATTCCTGAATCTTCTTGAGGTTCGGCTTGGTGCCTTCCACCAGGAACTTGCGGAAATTGATGCAGCCGTCCGTCGCGATCGTGATGGAGTGGCAGATATTGTGGATCATGAGCGGCTTGTAGACGTTCATCTCCAGATAGCCGCTGGCGCCGCCGAAGCCGACCGCCACGTCATTGCCCATCATTTGCACGGCGATCATGGTGAGCGCCTCGGCCTGGGTCGGGTTCACCTTGCCGGGCATGATGGAGGAGCCGGGCTCATTCTCCGGAATGATCAGTTCCGCAAAGCCCGCGCGCGGCCCGCAGGACATGAGGCGGATGTCGTTGCCGATCTTGTAGAGCGAGGCGGCCAGCGTGCGCAGCGTTCCGGAGAACTGCACCAGCGCGTCATGGGCGCCCTGCACCGTGAACTTGTTGGGCGCGGTGATGTAGGGCAGGCCGGTGAGGCTTGCGATCTCGCCCGCCACGGCCTCGGCAAAGCCGGGGGCCGCATTGATGCCGGTGCCCACCGCCGTGCCGCCGAGCGCGAGGCGATAGACGCCGATCAGCGCATGCTCGATGCGCTCCAGATCGTCGGTGAGCATGCCGGCATAGCCGGACCATTCCTGGCCGAGGGTCAGGGGCGTCGCATCCTGCATGTGGGTGCGGCCGATCTTCACGACATCCGCCCATTCCTCCGCCTTCGCAGCGATGGCGTCGCGCAGCGCCGCGACCGCCGGCATGAGGCGCGATGTGGCGTTGACGCCCACCGCGATGTGCATGGCGGAGGGGAAGGAGTCGTTGGACGACTGGGACATGTTGACGTGGTCGTTGGGATGGACTGGCGTCTTGCTGCCCACGGGCGTTCCCGCAAGCTGGCAGCAGCGGTTCGAGATCACCTCGTTCACGTTCATGTTGAACTGGGTGCCGCTGCCGGTCATCCAGACATGGAGCGGGAACATATCGTGATGCTGCCCGGCAAGGATTTCGTCGCAGACCGCGGTGATCAGCTTGAACTGCTCGTCCGGCAGGCGTCCGCCCTTGTGGTTGGCGGCCGCCGCGCCCTTCTTGAGCGTCGCATAAGCGGTGATCATCTCGCGCGGGATCAGGTCCTTTCCGATGCTGAAATGCTCCAGCGAACGCTGCGTCTGCGCTCCCCAGAGCTTGTCCGCGGGGACCTGAACTTCACCCAGGCTGTCGGATTCGGTGCGCATCTCGGTCACGGGAGCCTCTTCGCGGGTTTTGAAGAACTTACGGCCGGAACATGTGGGGCAAGGCTTGCATGAGGGATGCAACTGCTTTGTGACGAACAAGGCAAGCGAAATCAGGGACTTTGCCGGGCAAGGGATCCAAAGGGCGACGGTATGGACTAAGATATGTTACAAAAAAGAATTGAATCGCTCTATTTTGTCACATATAGTGGTTCCAACATAGGGAGGAGCCGCATGTACACTCAGGCCCTGAACGCCAATCCGGATCATGGAGAGCGGGTCATTGAGGATGCCGCGCTGATGGCGCGCTTCCAGGAGCGGATCGACGACGAGGATCGCATCGAGCCCAATGACTGGATGCCGGCGGCCTATCGCAAGACGCTGACTCGGCAGATTTCCCAGCATGCCCATTCCGAGATCATCGGCATGCTGCCCGAAGGCAATTGGATCACCCGCGCGCCCTCGCTGCGCCGCAAGGCGGCTCTGCTCGCCAAGGTGCAGGACGAATGCGGCCACGGCCTCTATCTTTATGCCGCCGCCGAGACGCTCGGAACGTCGCGCGAGGAACTGGTGGACCAGCTCCTGTCGGGCAAGGCGAAATATTCCTCCATCTTCAATTATCCGACCCTCACCTGGGCGGATATCGGCGCCATCGGCTGGCTGGTGGATGGCGCGGCGATCATGAACCAGATCCCGCTCTGCCGGTGCTCCTACGGGCCTTATGCCCGCGCCATGATCCGTGTGTGCAAGGAGGAATCCTTCCATCAGCGCCAGGGCTACGAAATCATGCTCACCCTCGCCAAGGGTTCGCCCGAGCAAAAGGACATGGCGCAGGACGCGCTGAACCGCTGGTGGTGGCCCTGCCTGATGATGTTCGGCCCGCCCGACGCGGCCAGCCAGCATTCGGACGCCTCCACCCGCTGGAAGATCAAGCGCTTCTCCAATGACGAGCTGCGCCAGAAGTTCGTCGATGCCACCGTGCCCCAGGCCCATTATCTCGGCCTGACGCTTCCCGACGCCGATCTCAAGTTCAACGAAGAGACCGGCCACTGGGAGTACGGCACCATCAATTGGGAGGAGTTCAAGCAGGTGATCGCCGGCAACGGCCCCTGCAATCGCGACCGCATGGCCGCGCGCCGGCAGGCCCATGAGGATGGCGCCTGGGTGCGCGAGGCGGCCCTTGCCTTCGCCGAGAAGCGCCGGGCGCAGTCCGCCGCCGCCTGAACCAAGCGAGGCGCGCCGGCAGAGGCGCGCCCTTTTAACGAGGAAACGCACATGACCGGCCAGATCATCCCGCTCTGGGAAGTCTTCATCCGTTCCCGCAACGGCCTTGCCCACAAGCATGTGGGCTCGCTGCACGCCCCCGACGCCACGCTGGCGCTCCAGTCCGCCCGCGATCTCTACACGCGGCGCGGCGAAGGGCTTTCCATCTGGGTCGTGCCCTCCAACGCCATCACCGCTTCCGATCCGGCGGACAAGGGCATGATGTTCGAGCCCACGGCCTCGAAAATCTATCGCCACCCGACCTTCTATGAAGTGCCCGAGGAAGTCGGCCACATGTGAGGCGCGGGTCGCGCGGTTGGGGCTGACCCTGTATACGGCGCGCGAGACGTCGATCACCCGTGCCACGGCCAAAGGGCGATCCGCGTTGCGCGGGCGATGAAATGCGCCGGGCACCGAGTGCGCTCGGATCGTGCGCCCAAGTTCGTGCCACTAAGTTCGTGCGCCAAAGATCAAGATATTCAAGGGAAACACCATGGCCGCAGCGTCCATCATTGTCGCCGAGACCCCGCTGGTCCGTTACCTGCTGCGCCGCGCCGACGACGCGCTGATCCTCGGCCATCGCCTCTCCGAATGGTGCGGCAAGGCGCCCATGATGGAAGAGGAGATGGCGCTCGCCAATATGGGCCTCGACCTGATCGGCCAGGCGCGCGCGCTCTATACCTATGCCGGGGAGGTGGAAGCCGCCGGGCGCGACGAGGATGCCTATGCCTATCTGCGCGACGTGCGCGGCTACGGCAATCTGCTGCTCGTGGAGCAGCCCAATGGCGATTTCGCCGCGACCATGGTGCGCCAGCTCTTCTATTCCGCCTTCATCGATCCCTATTGGCGCGCCCTCATGGCCTCGCCCGACGCGACGCTCGCCGCCATCGCCGCCAAGGCGGAGAAGGAAAGCGCCTATCATGTGCGCCATTCCGCCGAATGGGTGATCCGCCTCGGCGACGGCACGCCGGAAAGCCATCGCCGCGCCCAGGACGCCCTGGACAATCTGTGGGCTTTCACCGGCGAGATGTTCGAGACCGATGCCGGCGAGCAGTCCCTGATCGCGGACGGCCTCGTGCCCGACCCGGCGGCGCTGCGTGCGGTTTGGCACGAGAGCGTGGCCAAGGTGGTGGCGCAGGCCGGCCTCACCCTGCCCCAGGGCGGATGGATGCAGAAGGGCGGGCGCTCGGGCCAGCATTCCGAGCATCTCGGCCATCTTCTGAGCGACCTGCAATATATGCAGCGCGCCTTCCCCGGGGCGACCTGGTGATGGACGCGGCGCTTCACGACGCTGAGGCGCTGCGCAGCGAAATCTGGCGCGTCGCCGGGGCCGTCACCGATCCGGAAATCCCGGTCCTGTCCATTGCCGATCTCGGCGTGCTGCGCGCCGTGGACATCGTGGACGGGGCGATCGAGGTGGCGATCACGCCCACCTATAGCGGCTGCCCGGCCATGAACATGATCGCGCTGGAAATCGAGCTGGCCCTCGCCAAGGCCGGGCTCGGCCCGGTGCGGGTCAAGACCGTGCTCTCGCCCGCCTGGACCACGGAGTGGATGAGCGAGGAGGGCCGCGCCAAGCTGCGCGCCTATGGCATCGCCCCGCCCGCCAAAGGCGGCGGCCGCCGCGCCCTTTTCGGCGAGGAGGAGGTGGCCTGCCCGCAATGCGGCTCCACCGACACCGCCGAACTGGCGCCCTTCGGCTCCACCTCCTGCAAGAGCCTGTGGCAGTGCAAGACCTGCCGCGAACCCTTCGATTATTTCAAATGCCACTGATGGGTGACGCCATGCCCGCCTTAGACCTGCCCGCCACCGAAACCTCCGCCCCTCCCGTCTCGACGGGCGGCAAGGCCGCGACCCCGAAATTCCACCGCCTCACGGTGCGCGACGTGACGCGCGAGACGCGCGATGCGGTCTCCATCGCCTTCGACGTGCCGGCGCACCTCACGGATGATTTCGCCTTCGCGCCCGGCCAGTATCTCACCCTGCGAGCCATGGTGGAGGGCGAGGATGTGCGCCGCTCCTATTCCATCTGCTCCGGCCCGCTGGACGGGGAATTGCGCATCGCCGTGAAGCAGGTGGAGAACGGCCTGTTCTCCGGCTGGGTGAACAGCGCGCTCAAGGCCGGCGACGAACTGGAGGTGATGACCCCCACCGGCCGCTTCGGCCTCTCCTCGGCCGAGGACGGGCGCCTGCATGTGGGCTTTGCCGCCGGATCGGGCATCACGCCCATCCTTTCCATCGTGCGCGGCGTGCTCAGCCGCGAGCCCAACAGCCGCTTCTTCCTGTTCTACGGCAACAAATCCACCGCCGACATTCTCTTCCGCGAGCAGTTGGAAGAGCTGCAGGACCGTTTCCTCGGTCGCCTCTCAATCTTCCATGTCCTCTCCCAGGAGGAGCAGGACCTGCCTGTGCTGAACGGCCGTCTGGATGCCGAGAAGGCCCGCCTGCT